>JALRDC010000074.1 GCA_023262245.1 Flavobacteriaceae bacterium | reverse complement strand
ATAATTCAAAGCTAAGTAAAATCAAAAAGTGAAAAGTTTTGCCAATCAAAAAAATGATCTGATAAAATTTCATAGCATAGATGCTTGCATTTAAAGACAAAATTCCGTCACGGAAATTTAAATTAAAAGTGTAAAAAATAATTGACACTTTTTTAAAATTTTACTTAAATAGAGTTGTCGAGCCAATGCCTGTGAACAAGGATGACTTCGTTTAGGGGAAAACTCGACGCGGAATTTGTCTATTGTTTATGTTCATCACCCTGATCTTTAAAAATAGATAAGTTTCAAACTGTTGGTGGGCGCTCATACTTGAAGTATGGGCGCTTCCATCTTTCATACTTTCTAATCTTAATGGTAATGATTTTGTTTATCGGCTATTTTTAGCCGATTATGTGACAGGAAAAGTTGACACTATGAGATTTGATTTTAGTATCTAATGCTTACTAATAAATTTGGGGGTTATAATGGAATTGTTCAGTTTTTCGGTGTCTACGCCATTTTGGATTTGGCTGCTATTTGCTTTAGCTACAGCCTATTATTACGACATCATGAAAAAGCGTATAAATCGATTAGAGCAAAGGCTTTTAGATCTGGATGGATAGGTTTAGGTAATTATTTTCCTAATATTTATGTTTCCAAAATTTTCTACGTGGGACGCGCACGGCTAGCATAAACATTAGTAATGGATTTCTAAATCGTCGTAGATCCAAAGCTTCAAAAACGCCAATTGTTTTAATTCCTTTGATGCGTGTTGAAACAGTTGCTCGACTATAAAACGGCGCATCTAAAAGACTTTTCTCTTGTCTCGGCTTATACTCTTTGTCGCACCTTGTTTCTCTCCTTATGCCCCAGAGTGATCGGGAAAACCTTTTATTTTTCGGGGCATCAGTTATATCTGAGGGTATTCCATCACTTTCGAAATGAAATCCAAATTGATATTGCTCGTTATTACGTAATTCCAAATCATAAAAGCAGGAAGTGCCTGTTTTTAGTGGAAACCGACCCCAAGTCCAGTAATCAAAATCTTGCTCTAAAGCTCTAGTTCCAAAATTTGCGTCAAAATATCCATGACCTGTCCACTGCCATTCTGGTTTATTTAGGTCGACATCTATTTCCGCTGTAGGGGCAAAGGGGCGCCAGACATGTGTTCCTTCTTTCGTCAACGGTAATTCAACGTCTGTTATGCCAGTAGGCTTGAGCGTAATTGTACCTTTTAGTTTAGAAATAAAGGGTAGGCTGCTTATCTCATCAATTTCTATAACCAATTTTTTTTCTGTTTGATCCCAAGTCAAAGAGGATGGTCCAATTGTAAGTTTATGAGCCTCCTGAATGAGAGCGCTATCCCCTCTATCAGTCATCGCAAACCGGCCTTTTTTTCCATATGTTGCGATATTTAAGCAAACATTATTTTGAGGCTTTTTTCGTCCAGACCACTTATACCAGGGTGAGAAAACTGATCCAATGAACGCAATTATTGAAACAGCTTGCCCAGTATTTGGTTCGACCCCGTCAATATACCACCATGCATATCCGTTTGGGGGAACTTCTAGATTAAAATTTGGCTCTTTATCATCTCCTCTACCGCTAGCAGGGCGGAGAGCGTTGCCATTGGAACCCCAGCCCCAGGATGCACTCCTCCTCCCACTAGAAATAAGTTGTTTATCGAAGTCACGCATTTGGGGCGTTGAAAAGTTGCCATCATTCCGTGCGGGCTCTGCCCGTAAAGGGAACCTTCTGTAGCTGGAAATAAGTTGTTGAAATCTTTTGGCGTCGTAAGATTCTTTCTTTCCAATTCTACTTGAAAATTGAGACCAAAATTTTTGAAACGTTCCAAAGTTACTGATTTGCATATCTCAAAATCCTCTTTATTTGGTTTTCGTTTTGAAAGTGGTGGTGCATTTAGTATGATTTCAAAACGCTCAGTCCTCTGTTTTTCGTTTGATACATCGCGGTCTTGGGCGCAGATATAAAGCGTTGGATCTTTTGGAATTTTTCCCTTTTGAATTTCGTAAAACTCAGAGTTGACTTCATCAGAAAAGAATACGTTATGATGGACTAAATTTTTATTTACGTGCTTTGACTCAAAGCCCCAGACATTAGCTGATAGACTTCTTGGCGTGTTCCTTGTTTTTTTTGTGACTTTACGCAATCCTTCTCCAAGTAACCCTAAAGCTAAGGCTCTAGGGTCACCGTTGAAAATTATTGCATCAGCCTCGTAATTGGTCCCATCATCAAGGCAGACCTTATTAACCAAGTGCTTTGATTGTTGTATTTCGATAACCCGATGACCGTAGATAAATTCTACTCCTCGATCCTCCGCAAGCCTTTCAATCGCTTTGGCAACGGAGCTAATACCGCCTTTCACAGTCCAAACCCCTTTTGCTTCTGCCTGCCAGACTAGCGCCATTAGCGCTGGGGAATTGAGAGGGGAGCCACCAACATATGTGGCATACCTACCAAATAACTGTTGTAACTTAGGTTCCGAAAATTTGCTTTTTAGATATTTATCTAAAGTTCTGAAAGGGAAAAGGGCTGGTATTACCGTTGGCGTTTTACATATTTCTTTTAATCTTTCTTGTACTTGTGCTCTCGTGTAGCTATCAAACTTTTTCTGTCTCATATACTCCATGAGAGAA
>JALRDC010000065.1 GCA_023262245.1 Flavobacteriaceae bacterium | reverse complement strand
TTAAATTTACAGTAGGCTAGCTGAAAAAGAAATTTTACAAAATTCTTCAAAATGTTAAATTTTAATTCTTATTGATAAATTTTATCATCTCTTTATTAGTATTTCCTCCTCCTCCGATAAAGTTTTTTGTATCAAATTTTTTAGCCATCGTAATTTTCTGAATCAATTCTTTGAAGGTATTAAAATCAACATCATAAGACAGTCCTACTCCCTGAGTATAACCCAATTCGTCTCCTATATATCGAAATTCATTTTCTTTATTAAAAACTTTGGCACGAAGAGAGCCTTCCTCGTTTAGTATAAAGTCAATTTGTACGTTCCCAACAATTAAGGTTTGTTCCAAACCTCCTACTGGAACCCCTATTTTTCCATTTAATAGTATCTTATCACTTATTTGTGTTGATAAGGTAAATCCTAAACGGTCCTCTGTAGCGATATCTAATAAGGCACTTTTATCTCCTTGAAGATAATCGATACCAATTTTGAGTTTATCGTTTTCTTCACTGATTAAATTACTTACTATATCGGAGGCTTTTTGATATAAATTATTTGTAATGCCCTGCATGGAAACACTCACCTCGTTAATAAATATACCTTGAGATAAAAGCGAAATGGCTTGTAATTGACTTCGTTGTGGATCAGCTAATCGATAGTTAATTTCCGAAGCAACAGTTCCACTCGTATTTGGAAATCCTATTTCAAAGATAGGGTCATCTGGTTTTAACAAATTACCTTGGAGTCGAATCAAAACCTCTGTGGGTATGTTTTTGTTAAAGTTTGGGTTATCAAGAAGTAATGCTGGATTGGCTCCACCCGGCACATCATAAACAGCTTCCAAATCCATTTGTGCCCCTATAGGATCTCCTTCCCAAACAATAGTTCCTCCTGGTTTGACATTAAATTTTTTATCGATTACTCCTAAATTTTTAAAGTTGTAAATTCCATCAAAGGTGATAAAGTCTCCCCACATGTTGAACTTACCATTAGTGTTGATCTCCATTAACAAGTTTCCTGCTCCTCTTCCACTTAGGTAACTTCCTGTTTCTTGGTCAATCACGATATCAACAGTTGCCTTATTGTTGACATCTAGCTCAAAGTCTAATTCTAATCCTTTAATATCATTCAATACTTTTTGTTCATCCTCTTTCTCAAAGTTTTTACGATTATTCTTATTTATAAAGCTAACGAATGAAGTATCTGTAAGACCGTAATCTTCCGACCAAGGAATTTTTATAGAAGTTCCTTCCTCTGTAGCTCCTTGCAGTGATATTTTAAGGTTTTTCGTTGGCCCCTTCAGTCGAACTATTCCATCTAGAAATCCCTGTCCAAAAAATAGGGATTCGGGTTCTAATGAAGTATTGAGCAACAACATTCTATCAGATGAAATTTCTAAATCAGCAAACCAATTGGCAAAATTAGAGTGTGAAAAACTACCCTTTAAAACTGCGGTTGTTCCTTCTGCAATATCTTCCATTTCACTGGAATTGAATTTAAAACTTTGATTGCTCAGATCCACCACGCTGGGCTTTAATTGATAGTTTAAATTAAGAAATGGAATTCCGAAACCTCCTTGAGTCCATTTGAGACTTCCTTGGTGATTAATCTCATTTAAAGGACCCCAAAGTGTTACTTCACCTCCAACTTTTCCACGAATATTATTTATCGCTTTTTTTCCCAAAGGGGAAAGAAATGCAATATCCATAGCATCAAAATTGAGGTTAAAATTCAAAACAGGATCTTCCAAACCTTGCCAAAGGCCATTTACTAAAAGAGTTTGTTGATTTTCATCAATCAAGTCTAAATTCGCAAAATAAGTGTTATGCTTTGTGTTTCCATTAGTTGAAAAATTTAAATCGCCCAAAGCTTCATCATTAATTTTTAATGTTTCTACTGCCGCGGTGACATCTAAACTATTTTCTGTTGAGGAACGAATAATCTTAGCTAACAAAGAACTTCTACCATCGATTTTAAAGTTTGGAATTTCTGGCAATAAGTTATTTAGTTGAACTTTTTTTACTTCTAAATCTAATCGAAAAGCATTGAGATTTAAATAGTCTCCTGAGACATTAATAGATTGGAATCCTGAAGTGGCTGTAAGTTTACTCAATTCTGTTTTTTGTACTTTCGGATCATAACTTATTTTTTGATTGTTACCATCCTCTGGGTTTAGCGTCCAAGTTTCGTTTCCTATGGGTACCGTAGACTTTTTAAAACCAAAATGTGAGGTGCCATCTACATCTCTATTATGATAGAAATTGACTGCAAAGGGTGTCTTGGTAGTTTCTGGTCCTTTAAACTCGGATCTAAAGAATAAGGTATCTCTGAGTTTGGTGCTAATCAAATTAAAATCTTCGCCTTTATAATATTTGTGTGAAACGTTTTCAACATGCAGGAAGGTATTGTATAACGGATTTTTAGTGTCTACTTGAAAGTGTAATTGTTGAAATTGAATATCATCGTAACGCATCAATGGCGCGTCTAATACCAGCTGGCTTCTTTGTTTATCCGAATTTATAGTCCCTCTTAAAGCGATATTTTCTGCAATTGAAAAACTAGGATAAAGTGCATCCAATAGCTTTTTATAAACCTTTAGATTAAAAGTAACTTTCTGTGCTGGTGTAACTTCTTTTCTGGGTAAAAAAGGATATACTTGATGAAAAGTATTTTGAAACAACCCTTGTAACTCTGAGGTTTTAAATTGACCTTCAGCAATACCAGAAATACAGTCGGTATTTTCTATTTCGAGAAGGGTCTTATTTCCATCTATTTTTTGTCTTATAGTGATGGGATTTAAGGCTACTGTTTGATTTTCGTTTTCTATGGTTGCGGAAGAAAATTTAATTTCCCCTACCAGTTCATCTACAGTCTTTCCTTTTAAATCCGTGAGTACTATCCCTTTAAAAATTCGCTTTCCACTTCCCAGTTGCAGTCCAATAAAATTTAAATCCCAATGATTTACATTCGCAGCCAGAGTGAATTGAGGAAGTTCTTTTGACAGGTCATATAAAATATCACTCTTTAGTTTAATAGGTTCTGAATGTACGCTGAATGTGTTTCTTAATCTGCGTTCTTCAAAACGCCCTTCTATTGCAATACCCTCAATTTTTAATTTAGGAGTTTTAATTAAACCGTCCTTCAATTTCCAAAATAAATTAGGGTTCTGCTTATCAATAAAATCTCCACTAAACTCTACATGGGCAGTAGTTGATAACTGCGATTTCTTTGCAATCCACTTAGACAGGTCTATAGCGCGAAGATCTGCTGTTAGAGATAGATTTTTATTTGTAGCATTAGATAATAAAATCCCCTTACCCAGTGTTCCGCTAATCGCCAGGTCTCCCCATGGATTATTGGAATTAATCGCTAACGCTATTTGATCATAAACACCAACCGTATTTCCTTTTAAGTTGATTTCAGTTACTGAATTCAAATATTTTTTGATCTGGGTGGGAATTAAATTTAGTGATGCTAAATTAGTTGTGTTTACTTTTAGTGAATCGGTATTAATTTCCCATTCAAAATTTTTCTTTTCAAAAATATTTTTAAGCGTAACTGAACCTAAAAAATCAAGAATAGGATTGGTTAGTTCAAGTTCACTAATGTTTATTTTTTTTAGGGGACCATGGACATTAAAAGAACTATTGACTGCAGGAAATTCTTGAAGTGGACTGTCTGGAAAAAGGTGAGTAAAATCAAAACGACTGGAGCTTGTTTTTAGGCTAATATCCCCTTGGTTATAAAAGTCATTTAGAGTGTTATTTTTTCCTTTTAATTCGAGACTTCCGCTGAGGAAACTCTGTTCTAAATCTAATCGCCACTCCTCTAATTTTAAAATTCCCGGTTCATAATGAACCAATCCTTTTGTTTTCAGCTGATTTCCAAAAGGACTAAAAACAGTTCCTTCAAGCTTTTCTATAAATACCTCCAGAACGTTCTCTTCAAAGGTGAAATTCTTAGCTTCAATAGTTACTGGATCTACACGAATGGGTATTGAATTAGGTTTGTTTTCATCTTGATAAAAAAAAGTTAACTGATTTAGATTTAAAGATGCCAGTTTTACAGGTGATTTACCTTTCTGAATGCTGTCTTTTTTAAATTTTTCTAAAAGTATTTTTAAAGAGTGGGTGTTTTCTCCTTGGTATTTCTTAAGATTAAAAACAACGCCTGTTGCGCTTAAATTATCTAGATCAATGGTGTCCTTAAGGCCTTGAAAATCAAGTAAAGAAGTTTTGAGTTTTTTGACAAAAAACAAAGTGTCTTGATGATGATCCTCTAAATAAAAATTTTTAAACTGAAGGGTTCCATCCCAGTTCAATTTTAAATCTTCAAAAGTTATTTCTTGCTTGGTTGTTTCTTCAAAACTTTGGGTTAATTGCTTAACAATTCGAGTTTGAACATAAGAAGTGGAGATAAGAATAAGCACAACAATTCCAAGAAGCAAAAAACTTCCAAGGAGGATCAACGGAATTTTGTATTTCTTTTTGATGGTAATGATTTATTTTTGTAACGTTCTAAAAAGCTCAATGTTGCTCAAAAACAATATTATACTTGCAATCGAATCCTCATGCGATGATACTGCTGCAGCCGTGTTACACAATCGAAAGGTTCTTTCCAACTGTGTTGCCAACCAAGATTTAATTCATAAAACTTACGGTGGCATTGTCCCCGAACTAGCATCTAGAGCTCATCAGTCTAAAATAGTTCCGGTGGTAACTCAAGCTTTAGCTGACGCAAATATCGACAAAAAAGAGCTAACTGCCATTGCATACACCCAAGGTCCGGGACTTTTGGGTTCGTTACTTGTGGGGAGTGCTTTTGCAAAATCATTGGCTTTGGCTTTGGATCTTCCGCTGCTCCCAATTCATCATATGCAAGGCCATTTGTTGGTTCATTTTATCGAAGAAGAAGGTATTAAAGCTCCAAACTTTCCTTTTCTAGGAGTTACCCTTTCAGGTGGTCATACACAGCTACTTCATGTCCAAGAGTATTTTAATATGCAGCTTTTGGGAACCACATTAGATGACGCTATTGGTGAGGCCTTTGACAAATGCGGCAAACGAATGGGATGCTCCTACCCTGCCGGACCAGAAATTGATAAACTTGCCCAAACAGGAGATCCCAAACGCTTCTCATTTCCTATCTCCAAACTTAAAGCTTATGATGTGAGTTATAGCGGATTAAAAACTGCTTTTACTAACTTTCTTAATAAAGAAGAACAAAAGCAGTCCAATTTTATTCAAGAAAACCTTAACGATCTTTGCGCTAGTTTACAATATACATTGGTTCAAATAATTTTAACTAAAATTGAAAAGGCAGCAAAAGATCACAATTTAAATCAAATCGTTATAGGAGGTGGAGTTGCAGCAAATTCTGAAATTCGTCGACAGTTAGCAAGTGCTGCTTCAGAACACCAATGGGAGGTCTTTTTTCCTCCTTTATCTTATACTACAGACAATGCTGCCATGATCGGTATAGCTGCTTATTATAAACTAAAACAAAAAAACTATGGTTCACTTTCGGATCATTCACTTGCTCGATTAAAATTATAATGATGCTCTTATTTTTTGATAATGACATAACGGAAGACACCCATGAATTTCATTTCGACAGAAAGGAAAGCAAGCATCTCACAAAAGTCTTGAGGAAAGGGTTAGGAACTGAAATTAGTGTTACCAATGGCAAAGGTCTAGAATGGAAAGGAAAAATCAGCATGATCAGTACCCAAAAAGTAACTGCTCAAAAAACTTCCTCGTTTCAACACCCCCCTCAAACGTTCCGAATACATTTGGCTATAGCTCCTACAAAAAGAAATGAACGTATGGAATGGCTAGTTGAAAAACTTACTGAATTAGGAGTGTCTTCTATAACACCTATTTTATGTGAACATTCGGAGCGTAAAGTAGTTAAACCCGAGCGCTTAAAAAAAATAGCTGTATCAGCCTTAAAACAATCACAGCAGTTTTTTATTCCTGAAATTTATCCAATTATCCCATTTAAAAATCATCTAAAGCAAATGAAACATCCCACACTGATAGCACATTGTGAAGATCTTCCAAAACAAAACATTTCAGAATATACCCTAACTTCTAATGATGTTACCCTTTTCATTGGACCAGAAGGTGATTTTAGTTCTCGTGAAATTGAAGCGGCTTTAGCAATTGGTGTTCAAGCGATAAGTCTTGGAAAGCAACGCTTTAGAACGGAAACAGCAAGCTTATTAGGCTGTCACACACTCATTCTCAAAAATCAAAAAAATTAAAGGAAGAAACTTTCCTATCTTTAACCTATGAATGCCAAAGAAATAAGTAAAGGAATCTTTTGGGCTGTGATCCAACTCGCCGGAGTTTGCATCCTACTTTGGTTACTTTTACAATTGAAGACCCTTTTAATTTACATGCTCATTGCGGGTATCGTAAGCTTAATTGGTAGACCTATTAATCAGCTCTTGATGAACCGCATAAAGATGAAGGCTGTACTGGCTACAACGATCAGTATTGTCTTACTTTTGGGGATTTTGATCAGTATTTTTTCCCTTTTTGTACCCCTATTAATTCAACAAGGGCAAAACCTATCCCTCTTAGATGTAGATCTATTAAAAATTAATATTCAAACTTTAGCGGAGGAAATTAGCATGTATTTTCAATTGGACAATAGTTTCTGGCAGCAACAAATTTCGGTTGATAATCTTTTTCAGAATGTAAATCTTGGTTTGCTTCCAGAACTACTCAATCAAGCTCTCGAGTTATTAGGTGGTTTTACTATTGGCCTTTTTTCAGTGGTTTTTATTCTTTTCTTTTTTTTAAAGGACAGTCATTTACAAGAACGAATCATCTTAGCATTGGTTCATGATAAAGTTTCAAATAGAGTTGAAAAATCGATTGAGAAAACCAAGCGCCTATTGTCTCGTTATTTTTTAGGATTACTTCTTCAGATCAGTATTCTTTTATTTATCTACAGCATTGTTTTGATAATTTTTCAAGTCGAAAACGCCTTCATTATAGCTTTTTTATGCGCTTTACTCAATTTAATCCCTTATCTCGGTCCCATTATAGGTGCTGTATTGATGATGTTATTAACCATGAGTAGTTTCATTGGTGCAGATTTTAGTAGTGTAATACTTCCTAAGACAATTTATGTAATGTTTGGATTTATGATAGGTCAACTGATAGACAACTTTTTCAGTCAACCTTTCATTTTTTCTAATAGTGTAAAATCGCATCCTCTAGAAATTTTTATTGTTATTCTTGCCTCAGGAACCTTATTAGGTCCTGTTGGGATGATTATAGCTATTCCACTTTACACTACCCTTAAAGTCATCGCTCAAGAATTTTTAGCTGAAAATAAAATTGTAAAAGCCCTCACCAAAAATTTTTAAAATGAAAAACAACTATTTATTCTCCTTCTTTTTGAGTATTCTTTGTATTAACGCATATAGTCAAAAGCTTAGTAAAACCGAGAAAAAAATAATAGAAAAAATTGAATCTTATCACGAAGAGAGCGTTGACTTTTTAGAGCGTGTCGTGAATATCAATAGCGGTTCACTCAATCTGGCAGGTGTTCGTGAGGTAGGGAATGTATTTAGTAAAGCTTTTGATGAAATTGGCTTTCAATCCCGCTGGATTGAAATGCCAAAGGAAATGAATCGTGCCGGTCATCTCTTTGCCTCCATAAAAGGTAAAAAAGGAAAAAAACTGCTCCTTATAGGACATTTAGATACTGTTTTTGAGGAAAACAGCCCTTTTCAAACTTTTGAACGACAAGACAGCATCGCTTATGGTCCTGGTGCAAATGATATGAAAGGAGGTAACGTTGTCATTCTCTATGCGCTAAAGGCATTGCAAGAATTGAATTTATTAACTAAAGCTTCTGTTACTGTTGCGCTCACGGGAGATGAAGAGAGTACTGGCAAACCACTTTCTATTTCTAGAAAAGACTTAATTGAAGCAGGAAAAGAAGCAGACATTGCTTTAGGTTTTGAAAATGCATCAGGTTTTAACAATGCAACTGTTGCAAGACGAGGTTCTTCGGGTTGGAAAGTCGAAACCGAAGGCATTCGTGCTCATTCCTCAGGTATCTTTAACGAAGATGTTGGTGCAGGAGCCATCTTCGAAATGAGTCGGATTCTGAATGCCTTTTATGAAGAAGTACGAGGAGAAACCTACCTAACTTTTAATCCGGGAACGCTCCTAGGAGGAACTTTCATAGATTTTAATAAGCAAACTAGCAGTGGAGAAGTTTTTGGTAAATCAAACGTAGTAGCACAAAATGCCATTGTAAATGGTGGTTTGCGATTTATTTCTGAAGAGCAAAAAGAAAATGCTCGAAATAAAATGCGAGAAATTGTAGCTCAAAATCTTCCCAAGACCAAAGCTACCATAACATTTACTGACAGTTACCCTGCCATGGAGCCTTCTGAGGGCAATCTTGCCTTGTTGTCCGTACTAGACCAGGTAAGTAAAGACCTAGGTCATGGAGGAGTTGATCCTTATGACCCACTAAAAAGAGGGGCCGCAGATATTTCATTTGTGGCCAATGATACGGACGGCATTGATGGATTGGGAACAATGGGTAAAAGAGCTCACACCCCTCAGGAATCTATAAATCTTAATACTATGAATGCTTTAATTCAACGAAGTGCGCTACTAATCTATCGGTTAACACGATAATAAAATTAATACAAATCACTAGGATTCCTTATTTCAACAAAACTGATCGTATCTTTTTTGTTGTGCTTCTAAAGCACTCTTAAATTCTGCCTTGAGTTGGTTAATGAGTTCTGCAACAGGTTTAACATCGTTGATTGAAGTTACTCCTTGTCCTGCTGACCAAATGGTTTTCCAAGCCTTTGCTTCTGCCTTAGCAGCATCGAGTTCACTGCCAAAATCAATTTTTCGCATCGATAATAATTTATAAACCTTTT
>JALRDC010000055.1 GCA_023262245.1 Flavobacteriaceae bacterium | reverse complement strand
CTTTACAAATTTGCCATGAAGCTGGGTGGGACAAGGTTATATGAGCTCCACGAGTTGAAATTTCAGAAGGACTTTCCACTGCAAAACCCAATGAAAGTAAATGAGAAGCTACCCCTTTGAGAAAAAATTGGCACAGTTGCTCACTCTTTCTTCGGATATTGCTTATTCCTGCCTCTAAAGCAAGATCTACACCGGCCTCCATTGCTTGCATAGAGAGAATGGGAGGGGTACCTATAGCAAAGCGGTTAATTCCGGCTTCAGGGTGGTATTCAGACTCAAACGAAAAAGGATTTTGGTGCCCAAACCATCCTTGGATCGGATTGAATAACCTTTTTTGAAGTGTTTGTTCAACGAATAAAAAGGCGGGTGCTCCAGGACCTCCATTCATATATTTATAACTACACCCTAAGGCTATTTTACTCAAAGAAGCTTTTAAATCTATAGCGACTGCTCCAACTGCATGACTCAGGTCCCAAACAATTATACTTTGGTATTTCTCTGCCAAAGCATTCAATAATTTCATTGGATATAAGAACGCGCTTTTGTAGGAAACTAAGCTTAAACAATAGATGCCAGGGTTGTTTTGGATTGTAGTTTTCAATAATTCTAAATCAGCAACAACTTCTTGTTGATAGTCCAGTAGGATTGGAGGAGCTAATGAAGTGTCTTTTGCTAATCCTTCTAGTATGTATAAATCTGTAGGGAAATTCAGTCTATCTGAGCCTAGTTGTTTTGCAAAGAGTTCTGACTTTATGAGGGCATGGATTATTTGGTATAATCGCACAGAGGTTGATTCCCCTATAAGGATTTCTTCTTTTTTTGTATTTAGAAGTTGACTGTATTTTTTTGCAATCCTAAGAGGCACCTCTAACCAAGTTTCATTCCAGCTTCGAATCAAACGTTCCCCCCATTGATTTCGAATACTGTGATCCAAATTTTGAGCGACAACTTTGGGAAGTTTCCCTAAGGAGTTGCCATCCATATAGATTTCATTTTTATGATGAACAAAACGATCTTTAAAGTTCGCAAGAGGATCCTTTTGATCAAGCGCTTTAGCTTCTTTTAAATCAATCATGAGTTCGATTTAGAAAGAATGGAAGAATTTCTTGAACCCATTGAGCGTATTGCGCACTTCCAGGATGAAGCTGATCGTCAGCTATCCATTCCGGATCTTTATTTTCGTTCCTTGAAATCATCGTAACATCAATAAAAAGAATCTGTTCTTGGGCGCAAACCCCATAGATTACTTGATTAAAATCATCTATTTCTCTTGCAATTTTTTCTCGATCGCGATCTTTTGCAAAAGGCATCACTCCCCAATCAGGTATGGAAACAACAAAAACACGCTCTCTTCGATTTCCACTGTATACAATAGCTTCCGAAAGTAAGATTTCAAATTCTTTTTTAAATTCTTCTATAGACCTTCCCCTGTATTGGTTATTTACCCCAATCGATAAAGAAACCCAATCATAAGGATAGTTTAAGATGGAATTATCAATGGCTTGTTTTAACTCATCGGTTGTCCAGCCTGTTTTAGCTATGATTTGAGGAGGCTCAATGTGTAAATCGTATTTTTTTAATGCGGTGACAAGTTGTATAGGCCAGCGTTGCTCTTCAGATACGCTTTCACCAATGGTATAACTATCTCCTAAGGCTAAAAATGTTTGATGAACTACCGCTTTTTGGCAAGAAACAAAGAACAAAATGCAACAACAGTAAAGGAGAACTTTTTTCATTTTGAATAAGAAAATATATTAGAGTTCAATTTAAGGGATTAATTTTATGTATTAAAAAATTTAGGGTTCTCTATCCAAATTTATTTATTGGGTATCTTGTATAAATTTTCTACTATGCGATTTATAATTTTTTTACTATTCTTTAATATGTCAATTGCGACTGCACAACTGTCTTACACAACAATAAGCTTGACCAAATCTTTAGACGAGACCTCAGGCTTAGAACTTTATGGGGACTATTTAATATCCCATAACGACTCAGGAGATAAACCGAAACTGTACATTTTTAATACTGATGGAGAAAAAATTTTAGAAATAGAGATCAATAAGATAAAGAATAAAGATTGGGAGGATCTTGCCAGTGATTCGGAACACTTCTATATCGCAGATACAGGGAATAATTTTGCAACTCGAGAAAATTTAAAGATTTATATTTTAAATCGTCAATTCTTTCCTCAAGGAAGTATTCAAATTCGCTATGAAGCTCAAAAAACTTTTTCCAGAGAAATTAAAAATGAATATGACGCAGAAGCTTTAGCAGTGGTTGGAGAAGAGTTGGTTTTATTTTCAAAAAACAGGAAAACCTTAAAATCTGAGATTTATAGCTTTCCAAAAGTAGCTGGAGATTATGTTTTGACCCCCAAAAAAGTAATTGATACCGAGTCACTAATTACTGCTGCCGACTACAGGGAAGAGGATGATCTAATGGTTTTAACAGGATATAATTTTATGGGAGAACAATTTTTTTACACTTTGACCGACTTTGTAAAAAATGGGTTTGAAAACATAGAAATGAATAAATATTTGATTCCGATAAAACCCGCACAGATAGAAGCAGTAAAAATCATCAATGCAAATGAATTTTGGTTGAGTTCTGAGAGTGAGGAAAAAAAGAAACCAAGACTATTTCATCTAATCTTATCGGAAGAATAATTTTTCTTTTCCTCATCCTTATCAATATTTTTCTACCTTGTAATATCAAACGCATACAAGAACTATACTTTTAAACTTATCTATGAGAGTTACATTGCAACTAATGATGGTACTTTTATTAAGCACCTCATTGTCATTTAGTCAAAAAAAGAAGAAATCGAATAAAAAAGAAACTTCCGTTTCTTTAGAATACAACAATCTTAATTGGAGGAATATCGGTCCCTTTAGAGGAGGTCGGAGTGTAGCCTCTACAGGAGTTGTCAAAGAGCCAGCTACCTTTTATATGGGAAGCACTGGTGGTGGAGTTTGGAAAACAGAAGATTACGGATTGCATTGGAAAAATATTTCTGATGGTTTTCTTAAAACAGGCACAGTAGGAGCAATAGCAGTTTCTGAGAGTGACCCTAATGTAGTAGTGGTGGGAATGGGCGAGCACGCAGCCCGAGGAGTCATGACTTCAATGGGAGATGGAGTATATAAATCTACTGATGCCGGAGCTACTTGGCAGCATATTGGTTTGGATAACTCCAGACATATAGCGAATATTCAAATCCACCCTAGCAATCCAGATATTTTTTATGTTGCAGTTCAAGGTGCTCAATTTGGACCTAATAAAGAACGCGGTGTATTTAAAACAATGGATGGAGGAAAAAGTTGGGAAAAAGTATTGTATATCAATGATCATGTAGGTGCAGCATCCTTAAGTATGGATATGAACAACCCTAGAATACTTTATGCAGCTATGTGGGATCATTTACGGAACCCCTGGGAAATGCGTTCTGGAGGACCAGATTCAGGGATTTACAAATCAACTGATGCAGGAGCAAATTGGGTTCGATTGGAAAAAGGACTCCCTGAAGTACTTGGAAAAGTGGGAATTTCAGTTTCTAGAGCGAATTCAAAAGTTGTGTATGCCAATCTCGAAGCAGAAGGAACAACCTCAGGAGTATATCGATCTGATGACAGCGGGACCTCATGGAAACAAGTTAATAAAAACAGAGTGACTGTTGCCCGATCATGGTATTATATGGAAGTTTTTGCGGACCCACAAGATGAAAACCGGGTGTATGTATTAAATGCGCCTGCTTTAAAATCTATTGATGGTGGAAAAACTTTTCAAAATATGGCGACCCCTCATGGAGATAATCACCACCTCTGGATTCATCCCTACAACAATCAACTAATGATAAACTCTAATGACGGAGGAGCAAATGTATCGATGAATGGAGGGAAAAGCTGGAGTACCCAGCAAAACCAACCTACTTCTCAGTTTTACAGAGTAATTGCAGATGCTCAAGTTCCTTATCATGTTTATGGAGGCCAACAAGACAATTCAGCTATTGGAATAAAAAGTCGTGATAGTGACGGCGGTATTGGATGGAAAGATTGGTACTCTGTTGCAGGTTGTGAAAGCGCATTTTTAGCTTTTGATCCGGAAAACCCAGAAGTTGTCTTTGGCGGTTGTTATCAAGGAATCATTGAACGCTGGCATCGCGCTACCCAATCGGGAAAACAAATTAAAGAATATCCAGAACTTTCCTTGGGGAATGTTCCAAAAGACTTCAAATATCGTTTTAATTGGAATGCTCCTATTTTAAGCGCTCCTTCAGATCCAAACACAATTTATCATGCGGGGAATGTTGTTTTTAAAACACAAAACGGCGGTATAGATTGGCAGGTAATTAGTCCAGACTTAACCCGAAATAATAAAAGCCAACAAAATCCTGGCGGAGGGCCTTTCACTAACGAAGCAGCAGGGGGTGAAAACTATAATACCTTAATGAGTTTAGCCACCTCACCCTTTGACCCCAATGTGCTTTGGGCAGGAAGCGATGATGGTTTAGTTCACCTTACTCGAGATGGAGGCAAAATCTGGAATAATGTCACGCCCAAAGGATTAAAGGAAGGTATAATAAATACCATAGAGGTCTCGCCACACGATCCAGCAACTGCTTATATCACATTGATGCGATATAAATTTATGGATCTGACCTCTTATATATATAAAACCAATGATTTTGGTGCTAATTGGGAATTAATCACCACTGGTATCGAAGGAGAACATAATTTTGTTCGAGTGGTCCGTGCCGATAAAAAAGTACCCGGTCTTCTTTATGCTGGAACGGAAACAGGCTTTTATATCTCCTATGATGATGGAAAACGTTGGGAAGCTTTTCAAATGAACTTACCCGTAGTTCCTATTAATGATCTTTACATACAAGACAACGACCTTATTGCGGCAACAGCAGGGCGTTCGTTTTGGATTTTAGACGACCTAAGCCCTTTACAAGAGCAAAAGCAGGTTTTAGGATTGCATTTAGTCACACCAAAAAAGGCTTACAGAATATTTTCGCGAAAGACTTCAAAAAACAGCACCCAAGGAACCAATCCTCTTAACGGGGTGATTCTGGATTATTATCTACCTAAAACAGAAGACTCTCTAGAAGTTACACTTGAAATTTTTAAAGAGAACGAATTGATTAGAAGTTATTCCTCAATAAAAGATAAACAATTTAAATCCTGGCCCGGGGGCCCTGCTCCAACAAAAGTATTACCTAAAAAAGAAGGGTTTAACCGCTTTCATTGGGATATGAGAAGACAGGCGCTTCCCAGTGTAAATGGGGTTTTTGTTTATGGAGGATATGAAGGAAGTAGGGTAGCTCCAGGAGAATATTCAGCTCGATTAAGCTATAACAATCAAGTTAAGGAAGTCGCGGTCTCAATTTTACCAAATCCCAATTTATCCTCAACTGCAGCAGACTTCAAAGCACAACAAGAGCTTTTATTGAAAATTGAAACAGGCATCCGCAAGGTTCATCAAACCGTTACCCATATGAGAGAGGTTCAAAAACAATTGAATCATTATCTTGAGGTATTGGACGGAAATACAGCATATGAAGAATTACTTGATCAGGCCAAAAGGATTGATGAAAAACTAAAAGAGTGGGAGCAAGAATTGATTCAGCCCAAACAAAAAACATTCCAAGACGTGATCAATTTCCATAACAAACTAAATGCGGAATGGATGTATTTAAAAGAGTTTGTAGATGCGGAAGATCCCGTGGTGACTCAAGGAGCTATGGAGCGCTATAAAGATTTGGAGATGCAGTGGACGACACAAAGCAATGCACTAGATCAGATTATAAGGGAAGATTTTAGCGCTTTTGAAGCAGCGTTTCAAGGGGCTAAAGTTCCCGCGCTTATATATCCTGAAAGGGGAAATTAATTAAACATAGTATGCGATCGCATTTATAATTCAACGATGAAAAAAAAACTGCCAAAAATAATTGGTAATGCAGAATGGTGCAGCTTTGAAACGCTAAAAATTCCTGCAATAAAAGCACGTATTGATTCTGGGGCAAAAACCTCCTCGATACAAGCTACAAATATTAATCGTTTTAAGCGAGGAGGAAAATCTTGGGTATCTTTTGAAATTTGTCCGTTGCAAGATAATTTAAGTTTTTCCATAACCTGCGAAGCGCCAATCATAGACACCCGATTGATAAAAAGCTCCTCGGGAATAGCAGAAAAGAGATTTGTCATCCGAGCACCACTTAAATTGGGTGGAGAATATTTTGAGATTGAATTAACTTTGGCGAACCGAGATGGAATGGACTTTAGAATGCTTTTGGGCAGAGAAGCCATGCGCAATCATTTTTTAGTAGATCCCTCTAAAAGTTATTTGTTAGGAGAAGTATCGGAGGAAACGCTACGGTCAATGTACAGTCATTTGACGTACAGTAAGACAGGATTAAAAATTGGCTTATTAGCAACTGATAAAAGCTTGTATAGCAACAAACGGCTCATGGAAGCCGGGGTGGCAAGAGGACATGAAATGCAATTTTATAACATTCAACAATGCTATATGCGTTTAGATACCGACACCCCAGAGATTCGATATCGCGGAGGCAACATCATTCAGGATTTAGATGCAATAATTCCGAGAATTAGGCCGAGCATGACTTTTTATGGATGTGCGTTGCTTCGTCAATTTCAATCCATTGGCACCTACTGTTTAAATTCGGACATATCCATTTCTCAATCTCGAGACAAACTTTTTTCAAGTCAGCTTTTTTCGTCGAATAAAATCAATATACCAATTACAGGTTTCGCCAAATCTCCTTTAGATACTAAAGATCTTATCGAGATGGTAGGTGGGGCACCTTTGGTAATTAAACTCCTGCAAAGCGCTCAGGGCAAAGGGGTTGTATCCGCTGAAACCAATAAGGCAGCTGAAAGTGTTATTAATGCGTTTAAAAGCCTTCAGGCCAATATCCTAGTACAAGAATTTATCAAAGAGGCATCCGGTAAAGACTTGAGATGTTTTGTGGTAAATGGCAAAGTTGTTGCTTCCATTGAGCGCACAGCTCCTAAAGGAGAATTCAGATCAAACATTCATGTAGGAGGGACAGCAAAAAAAATAAAAATCACTTCTGAAGAACGCCGATTGGCTATAAAGGCTGCTAAAATTTTAAACCTTGTTGTTGCTGGAGTAGATATTATTCGTTCAAATAAAGGCCCCTTATTGTTAGAAGTTAATTCTTCTCCAGGTCTGGAAGGTATAGAAACGGCCTCTGGAAAAAATATTGCAAATGAAATAATCATTGCTATTGAGAAAAAATTGAAGTTTAAACATAGTCCAAAACCAGACTCAAAAAAAATATAGAAAAATGATTTAACGAAAAGTAGCATTACGCATCAGAACGTAGGGTTATTTGGAATCATTTATTGGACTACATTTTTAGTATGGACTCTTTCAGGTTTCTATTTTAGTAATTCATCTTTAGATGAAATTAAGGAGATTAATTTAGAAAATCCTTTATTCAGATTTTGCACAAGTTATTCAGGAATACGAGCCAAAGGAACTTAATTGGTGTTAGTTTTTTTAATATAGTGTGCAGGTTTTGATTTCAAGAAACCAGTTCTCCCTTCACTGAGAAAACTTTTAAAATCACTGCATATAAAAACAACTCTTTTTTAGGTCTGTAGTTCCTTAGACTTTCTTTATTTTTAAGCATTGAAAGTTTTTTAATGGTCTATTTATCCATAGGGTTATCCCTTCTTAGCGTTGTTCTCTTGGTCTATCTTCTTTTTAAGTTGCAAAACTCAAAGGGAAAAGATGTGGAAGAAATGTTGCGGGTTCAATTTCAAAAAGAATTTTTAATTAATAGAGAAGAACTATCCAAAAACCTACAGGAAAATCGAAACGAACTTACTCGAAGCTTTGAACGTCTCAACGAAACCTTACTTAAAAAAGCAAAAGATGATCGTGAAGAATTGCGAACTACCCTAAAAGATTTTCAGGCGAGTTTTGACAAAAATGTCGAAACTTTTAATACCCTTCAAAAAGAAAAGTTTGATCAAATGAAGAACAAACAGGATGAAATGATCAAAACTACAGAACTACGCTTGGAACGGATGCGAGAGACGGTTGATGAAAAGCTTCACAAAACGCTGGAAGAACGTTTAGGGAAATCATTTGAAATGGTAACCAAACAATTGTTAGTAGTTCAAAAAGGATTAGGGGAAATGCAGAACATAGCCTCTGGGGTGGGGGATTTAAAAAAGGTTCTAAGCAATGTAAAAACCCGTGGGGTATTGGGAGAAATCCAATTGGGGAATATTTTAGAAGAAATCATGGCTCCAGATCAATACGAAACCAATGTTAAAACCAAAAAAGGGTCTGATTCTATAGTAGAATTTGCGATCAAACTTCCTGGAAAAGAGAAAAGCGACCAACCTGTATTCTTGCCGATTGATGCGAAGTTTCCTCAAGAAGATTATGTTCGGTTACAAAATGCCTACGAAACAGGCGATTCGGTAGCTGTAGAATTATCAATAAAATCCTTACTCCAATCGGTTAAAAAATTCGCCAAAGATATTTCCACCAAATATATTGATCCACCACACACAACCGATTTTGGCATCATGTTTCTCCCTATTGAAGGTTTGTTTGCGGAAGTTGTTCGACAGCCCGATATGATCGCTTCTTTACAAAGAGAATATAAAATTGTCGTTACGGGTCCCACTACGCTTGCAGCCATGCTGAACAGTTTACAAATGGGCTTTAAAACCCTTGCGATTCAAAAACGGAGTAGTGAGGTGTGGAATGTATTAGCCGCTGTGAAAAAAGAGTTCAATACTTTTGGAGGGGTACTCGAAAAAGCACAAAAGAAAATTAATGAGGCCAATCAAGAAATTGAAACTTTAGTAGGTACCCGTACCCGAATGATGCAATCCAAATTAAAAAATGTAGAACAGCTAGAAGTACCTACTTCAGATGAGGAAGCATCGAAACTTATTGACTTTAAGGAGGAAGAATAGTCTTATTTTTTATACCGAACACCCTTCTTAGTTGAAGTAAGCTCTTTCTTTATCAGAATGTTTGGCTTAAAAAAATTGAGATTTATTACTCCTTACAATGGGAGTCCCTATCAATTTAAAAGTAGTTCTAGCAACAATTAAATAAATGACTTGACCAGATTTGTGTTTACCATCTTAAAAAGATAAACATTAGGAATAAAACATTCCGCCAGATCCTGATGATCTATGAATTAATAAATCCTAACCGCTTATTTTTTAAGTGGTTAGGATTAAGTGGTACCTCCAGTACTAAAACCAATATCATAAACAATTGAAATACAGACATATATAAATTCAAATATACTTAATTTGGAACAAAAAATGTTCCATTTGGAACAAATCTTGTTCCAACCTCTGTTAGATTTGGCAGAAGTTATTGCTAGAAATTTAGCTGAAGGTGGTATGAAGCGCCTGTTTAAGTTGATGTTGAATATTATGGTTAAG
>JALRDC010000030.1 GCA_023262245.1 Flavobacteriaceae bacterium | reverse complement strand
GCTTTAGGTTAAATAAAGAAACATTTGAAAGGTTTTTTAAACTTCTTTTTGAGTGTGTTTTAATTCTCTTTAAAAAGGAGGAATAAAAAAATGAAATTCATTGAAAAAATGAATCATTTAAATCGACGCGCTAGGACTACTATTTCTGTAAACAATCCCAAAGCATAGGGAATGAAAAACATAAAAAACTCTGTGCGAGTAATCCTTCCATCTAATTGGAAACGAGGGTGGAATAAAAGGAAATAAACAATCAATTTTAGTGCAACTGTTAGGAGGTATAAATTGGCTAGATTGTTTTTTTTCTGCTCCATACCAAAGTTCAAAAGAACCAGGGCAATTACTGCAAGAAGCGCATTGATTGAATAGCTTTGAATCAAAAATGCTTCTGCTTGAGGAATTGCTTGGACATGAATACTAAAGGAAAGACCCAAGAGAAGCAGGAAAGAAATGAGGTAAATACTGTTTTTTTTCATGTTTGATCCCAAAAACGTTTACTCTGTTTGTATATGATCCAAAGTATTGCGACCAGTCCTAAACTACTTAAGAGTAAAACAAACCCTTTTCCAGTTGTTGAAAACTTTTGATCCAAAAATTGCCCAAAACGAATACTGCCCCACATGATTAAGGCAATCTGAAATGCTAAACTAGAGAACGCTAGCCACCGATTTGGCTTCTTGCTCTTCATCTGTTCTTTTTAGCTTTTTAACCCCATCTTCTGCGGAATGCATAGTACAATTGGCGTTGAATATTGCTCCAGACTCAACAATTAGTTTTTGAATACGGACCTTCCCTTCTACGTCAGATCCTGACTTTAAACTTAAGATTCCAGAAACGGTAAGTTCTCCGTTAAATGAACCTTCTATATCAGCGTTTTCACAAAAAACTTTTCCTTTTACTTTAGCTTCTTTACCTACAATAACCTTGCCTGTAGTGATTACTTCTCCATCTACATTTCCGTCTATACGAATGTCTGTTTTTGCATTGATTGACCCTTTAAGTGTAGTATTCTTGTCGATCTTGCTGTATTGTCCGTTGTTATCAGTTGCTTTCATTTTGATTTATTTATCCAGTTTTTATTTTTCAAATAGTTTCTATACTGGGCAGCCAAAGTTACAAAATTCTCTTTGCTTTTTAACCCCTCAAGTCTTTGTTGCTCTTTGTTCTTCAATGTTTCCACTTCTTGCGGATCTCGAATCCCATGTACCACCACAAAAACAGTTTCTTCATCATAAGTATCAAGACTAACGCTCCAGCGTTTATTATATAAGGCAATCACTTCCTTTAGGTTAGTATAAAATTTATCTTCCTTGGTTATTTCTTTTTGGTTAAATGGAAAAATCCACTTGTAGTTCTTGTAAATGGGCCCTGAGTCTTCAAGATTGTTTAGCTCGACTATCTGCATTACTAAAGCTTTGGCTTGTTTTCCTTCATCAACAGCGCTGTAGTTAGTAGCTACTTCATTTAAAGCTTCTTTCCAAACCGTGATCCCATTTAAGCGACCTAAAGTATGTGCCTTTAATAAACTGATTTTTGGTTCCATCTTACTGCCACTCGCTAGGACAGTTAAGAGCTCAATTTCCTTTAGCGTTTCAGTAAACTTTTGTTGTTCAAATAAAGCATAGGCTTTTGCGTAAAGTGTTTCTGGTGTAACGATACCTGACAAGTCGTAATTTTCGGGATCTAAAAGTAATTGTGAGAAGGGGGTCTCTGGATAATTAGAAACCAGTTCGTTTTTATATTTTTCAGCTTGACTGGGGTTTTCTTTCTCGTCCATACGATAAAGATGGTATAGGGCTTGAACAACTATTTCTTCTGGAGCATTGAGAGAGAGAACTTTTTCTAGACGTTCATGAGCAAGTGAAAAGTCATTAAATTTCTCTTTGTAAATCATTCCCAATTGTAAATACGCTTTTTGATTCAACAAGGCTAAACTGTCTCGCTCTGCAATTGTTTTAGGAAGTGAAGCTACAAAGTTTTCTGGGGTTTCTTGAATGATATTCGCTATGGTGGACCCTGATTCTTCTCCTGTTTGTGATTCTGTTTCTAAATTTAAGATGGCTGTTGCTCTTCGCCAATTATCCACATTGGGTCGATTTCCCCAATTAGCCAAATAGTTTTGTCTTCCTTGCAAGATTTGATTGGGATTATAAAAGTAGAACGATGTTTTACTTCGGTTTAAAAGTTGAAAACGCTTTTCTTCCTTCTCTTCTTGTATTTTTTGTGCTTCTTGTTCTTGTTTTTCATTGAGGTAGTTTTCGAAATAAGCCAGTTGTTCGGAATCAGTCATTGAAATCAAACTCAAAATACTGTCAGTAAGCTGAACCGTTTCTTCATAAGAGATCACCTCTTCGAGGTTATCTCTTTTTCTTTTTAATTTTTTAAAGGCGATGGTGCCTTCGTCAAAAAGAGGCAAAAGATTGTCCAAATAACTTCCCGAAGTCAAATAGGCTCCTTTTGCGAAATGAAAATCTGCTAGGTCTTGATAGTTTGCTATACGAGTATAAGAATCCAAAGAAGGAGAATCCAAAGAGTGGTCAAAATACATAAGGGCTAAACTATCTTCTTCTTTTTCAAGATAAAGTTTGGCAAGAGCTCTGTTTATGGCATGCTCAAAAGCTTGATTTTCATAGTTGTTCAACATCTTTTTCAGATCATTTACTCGGTCTTCAAAAGCGGCACTTCGATCCGTTGTACTTTGTTTGATTTTGGCTTGAACGATAAACTTTCTTGGGGCTTTGCGCTTTAGATCCAAAATTTCTTTGTAGGCCCAGTCGGCAGAGTCTCTTTTCTCCAGGGATTCAAAAAGTTGTCCTGTAATAAACAGATATCGTGCTTTATTTTTTCTTTTGGGTTCTTCCATTGCGGCTCTTTTGATATAAAAAGCAGCAGAGTCCCTTTGTTTTAGATTAATAAATGCTTCTGCAAGGGTTGCGTTGGCAATAGGGTAAAATTTATTTTTAGCAAATAATGCTCGTGATAGGGGGCTTAAGTTTTCAATGGCTAATTCCACATTTCTCAAACCA
>JALRDC010000081.1 GCA_023262245.1 Flavobacteriaceae bacterium | reverse complement strand
AACAGAGACGTTTTGAAACCAAATTGAATTTAAACTTGTTTAAAAATAATAATAAAATATTATACAAAACACTTTTTGTTTATTTTTTTTTACTTTTTCTATAACAATTTATCTGAATTTTAGCTGTGATTAAGTTAATATGATGATAACCAATGTATTAGATGAAAACTATTTAATTCACAAATTTTTCAAATAGTTAAAAAAACTGTTTTTTTGCTTAAATCTCTTCTTTATGAAAAAAATGAACCGTTTTGACGTTTTTATTTACCTTCTAATAGTCGCCAACATTATTGCGATGGTGCTTGAATCCCACGAATTTATTAAGCGTGAAATTGGGGTATTTTTCTATTATTTTGAGTTAATTTCAATTCTCATCTTCACCCTAGAGTACTTTTATAGAGTCTATTTGAGTTATATTGAAAACCGATGGAAAGGAGTAAAATCCTATGTTTTTAGTTTCTTTGGAGTAATTGATTTGATTTCCATTGTTCCATTTTACATCAAACAATTTGTCCTAATAGATGGTCGCTTCTTTAGAATACTTCGTTTGTTCCGACTCTCTCGAATTTTTAAATTGGGCAGGGACAGTAAGTCTTTAAAATTATTTATCAAAGCCCTTGCAGCGGTTCAAAACGAATTAAAATTTACCCTCTTTCTTTCACTTTTAAGTATTCTTTTTTCCGCATCGGCAATTTACTTTTTAGAAAATGAAGCGCAGCCCGAAATTTTTTCAAGTATTACTGCTTCTTTATGGTGGGCTACGGTATCATTAGCTACAGTAGGTTATGGAGATGTAGTACCTGTTACCGCCTGGGGGAAAGTTTTTGCAGGGATTATTTCATTAATCGGGATTGGAATTGTTGCCATACCTACGGGAATAATAAGTGCGTCTTTTGTTGAAGAAATTCATCATTTTAGAAAAAAAAGATAAATTCCTATCTTTCAATAAAATTCAAAATGAAACGTTTATCTTGCCTACTTAGTCTTCTATTTTTTTCTTTAGTAACAACAACCCATTCGCAAAGTAAGACCAGCGATTTAATCGGAAAAAAAGTGTTAGTTGTTTATGGAGGTTGGGAGGGGCATCATCCTAAATTTTTTGCCGATAAAATAAGTTCATGGCTTATAAGCCAAGGGGCTAAAGTTCAATTAGCTGACAGTACCTCAGTCTATACCGACACCAAACTGTTGAATGGATTGGATTTGATTATACAGCATATTACTATGAGTGATTTGCCCTATAAACAAAGCCAAGGACTTGTAAATGCTATTGCTTCTGGTGTAGGTTTGGCAGGTTGTCATGGTGGTCTTGGTGATTCTTTTAGGGAAAATACAGAGTATCAATATATGGTGGGAGGTCAATTTGTTAAACACCCAGGAGGTCAAGTTTCTTACACAGTAAATATAAAAAATACCGATGATCCCATTGTTAAAGGAATAAATGATTTCAGTCTTTATTCTGAACAATATTATATGCATGTGGACCCTGCAATAGAAGTACTCGCTACTACCCGGTTTAGTGGGAAACATGATTCCTGGATTGCAGGAGTAGAAGTTCCTGTAGTATGGAAAAAAGCTTTTGGAAAAGGGCGTGTATATTACAATGCTATAGGTCATTCTGAAAAGGATTTTAATATTCCCGAAGTTTGGAATTTAATAACACGAGGGGTTCAATGGGCCGCTCAAAAGGATTAATTTTTCCTTTGGCTTGAAATCGTTTTTTAACGCTGCTTTTTGTAATATCTTTGTGAAGCTATGAAAAGAAAAATTGCAATCATTGGCTCAGGATTTTCTTCCCTATCGGCCGCAGCTTATTTGGCTCAAAAAAACTTTGAAGTTCATGTTTTCGAGAAAAATCAAACCCTTGGTGGCAGAGCGCGTCAACTAAAAAAAGAGGGGTTTACTTTTGATATGGGACCTTCATGGTACTGGATGCCCGATGTTTTTGAATCTTTTTTTAACGACTTTGGAAAAACTACTGAGGACTTTTATAAACTAGAGCGTTTAGATCCGGGGTATCAAGTTTTTTTTGGTGAAAAAGAGACCATCCCAATAGGGGATTCTTTAGAGAAAATTTATGCAGTCTTTGAAAAAGAAGAAAAAGGAAGTAGTATAAAATTAGCGAGGTTCATTTCTAATGCAAAAGAAAATTACGACATCGCTATAAAGGACTTGGTTTATCGACCTGGCTTATCTCCATTAGAACTTGTTACTCCAACTACAATAAAAAAAGTAAAATACTTTCTGAGTAACATAAAAAAAGATGTGTATAAGGACTTTAAAAGTCCTAAACTGAGGCAAATACTTCAATTTCCTGTATTGTTTCTTGGTGCCAAACCTGCCAACACCCCCTCCTTCTATAACTTTATGAATTATGCCGATTTTGGTTTGGGCACCTGGCATCCTGAAAAAGGAATGTACAGTATCGTCTCTGGGATGGTTTCTCTAGCAGCATCATTAGGAGTTAAATTTCATACTGGAGCTGCCGTTGATCAAATTCTTGTGGATCCCTCTGGAAAAGCAAAAGGAATTCAAATCAATGGAGAAAAGATATCCGCTGACGTAGTCCTCTCAGGAGCAGATTACCATCATTCTGAAACACTTTTAGATCAAAAATACAGAGCCTATAGTGAGGAATATTGGGACAAAAAGGTTTTTGCCCCCTCATCACTCTTATTTTATATTGGTTTAGACAGAAAAGTAAAAGACGTTTCCCATCACAATTTGTTTTTTGATGTAGATTTTGACGAGCACGCAAGGGTAATTTACGATGATCCCGCATGGCCAGAGAATCCTCTTTTTTACGCTAATTTTCCCTCTGCCTCTGACCCTACTATGGCACCCAAAGGGAAAGAAGCCTGTTTTTTATTGATTCCTATTGCCCCTGGTATAGAAGACAGTAGTGAAATGAGGGAGCACCATCTTAATTTGGTTCTTGAACGGCTTGAAAAATTAACCCAACAAACGATAAAAGATCACATCCTGTTTTGTGAATCCTTTTGCGTTGAGGATTTTATCAAGGACTACAATTCTTATAAAGGAAATGCTTACGGTTTGGCCAATACCCTTTTGCAAACTGCATTTTTACGCCCAAAATTGAAAAGTAAAAAAGTTAAGGACTTGTATTTTACAGGACAATTAACGGTTCCAGGACCTGGAGTACCACCCGCTTTGATTTCAGGGAAATTGGTAGCTAACTTAATTTCGAAAAGCTAGTCTTTAGGATTTAGTACCCACCAGATAAATTCAAATTCACTGTTCCTTACCGAGATAACAGAATCAAGCATTACCGTTCCTTCTAAAAGCGATTTACGGTATAATTGGAGTTGGTCTTTAACACTAAATTGCCAAAGATCTAACCGTTTGTATAAATTGTATTTAATGAATTTGTCATTTTGTATGTACTTCCTGTTATCAATCCAAAACTCGTTGTAATCTAAGTCCACCCATGGCAGATCGTAGACCCATTTATTTGCAATTTGATCAATGAATTGATTGACATAGCGTTCTTCATTTTTTCCTGTATTTTCAATGAGGTACTTTAAATCTGTTCCGTCATAAATGTTAGTCATTTTTAGGCCCACCTCTTTAGGTAACAATCGAAAGGTCCCATCTAATTTTATTGCATCAAAATTTACTCTTGGTGGATCAAAGGGGTCTCGCTGAACATAATACCCCATAGGAGCAAAGTAATATTTTCCGTCGGGTTCTTCCTCATCTTCCTGAAAATCAATAAAGATGCTGTCATTATCCTCTTCCCAACGGTCATATTGCTTTTGATACATTGCTGTAACCCAGTCCACCTGCTCTATGTAAGTGTCTGTATAAGCAATCATTTTATCGATTTCCTCTCTGAGATTTTGAAGGTTCTCAATTCCGTCAGCTCGGTTGTCCGACTCTCCTCCTTGTTGTTCAATACCAAATGAGACGGTTACACCAAAAACCAATATGATAAATTCTACAATAGATTTTTTAAGTCGATCCCAAAAATCCTGTATATCAAAGCGATCTCCTAAAGTGATTAATCGCAAAAACCAATTGAGATTTTCCTTTTTTACTCCTGCTTCCTTTTTTGCGTTTGCATATTCTTCTCTAGAAATAAAGCCATCTTCATTGGTGTCTATTTTATCAAAATCGTCCTTATCAGCCATTACTTAATATAGTGAACAATCAAAATTATTTTTTGTAAATGTAAAAAAAATGGGGCAATGCGCTCTGCAAATGCTTTAGAAACTACAAATTTACTATCTATTTTACCTCTTGAAATGCGATGGATGGATCAAAAATTTCATTGATTAAATCAAACAACTCTTTTTCAAAATTTTGCAGCACGCGCTCTTCTATTTTTAACAAAACTTTCTTTCGAATATGCTCTTTTTGACTAACCGCTAAAAAATCGTTCTTAAAGGTTTTTAATGGAATCACCCCCGCAATGATATTGTGAAACTTAAAATCTTGATTTAGAAGATACGAATACAAAAGTACCTGAAACAGCGCATTCTTTTTGGGGAGTGTTCGAACCTCCTCCCAGGATGAAAATGCTAAATCTGCAGCTTCAACTTTTCCGGTTTTATAGTCTACAAACCTCAGTGTTTCATTTACTACATCAATTCGATCTACAGTTCCTCTAAATTGAATTTCTTTTTTCAAGGGGGTAACATATACGGATTTTGAAAATTCATACTCAAGGGCAAGAATCTTAATTTGATCTCCCTCTGAAACTTGTAGTTTTTCAGCTAGTAAAAATTGTTTCAAGATTTCATTCATCACTTGATATACCAAGGCATTTTTCCCTGTTCTTTGCTCTTTATTTTGAAGGGTTGATTTGAAGACTGAATCCAAAGTAGTGGGGAGAAGCTTTAACATTTGATCGTAATAAGATTCGCCCATAGGCTGAGTTAAATAGGGCTGGTAAAGGATTTCCAAGACCTTGTGCATAATGGTTCCCTTGTCCATAGCGCTTAGTTGATTACTTATTTCATGAACTGGTTGAACTTTTAGCATGCGTTGTTCATAAAAAGAAAAAGGATTTCTAATGTATTGAGTTAATGAAGAAGGAGAGAACCCCGAAATTCCAAGTGCCTCTAATTGATCTAAAACTGCTTTGGTTTTATAAGCCGTTTTTGGTTTGTCTTCAACTTCTGGAAAAGCTAACTGAGGTTGTTTAAACTTTAATTGGTGTTTCGGCTCTTTAAAGTATTCCAGTTGAACTAAAAAACGACTCCGTTCTCCAGAAAATAATCCTTCCGCTGAAGCATTGTAAAACAGAAAGATCTTTTGCGCACGTTGTAAAAGACGATAAAAGTGATATGCATACAAATGATCTTGTTCTATAAAAGTATTCATCTCAAACTTTTTTCGAACATCAAAGGGAATCCAGGAAAAAGGGGTTTTTCCATTAGGTAAAATCCCTTCATTTAAATTGGTGATGATCACATTGTCAAAATCTAATAATCGTGTTTCTAAAACTCCCATGATTTGAATTCCATTTAATGGATCTCCTTTAAAATCAAAAGTTTCCTTTTGCATAAGTGAATCAAAAACCAACTCAATATCGGTCAGAGTTTTTAAGATGTTAAAATTATGGTGATGGCTTAAAATGGATTCCCAAATTGTAAGAAATCGATTACAAGCTTGAATTTGGAGTGGTTCTGTCTCTTTTTCAAGATAGGCTGCTTTTAGGATTTTTATTATTTGTTTTACTCTTTCCAAAAAGGAAGTTACTGTATCAAAAGGCTCAAACAATAATTCCCAAACAGAGCCTTTTTTAGATAATTCTTCTTGAGGAATATAATTTCCTTGATAATTTTCAATCCATTGATATGCAGTGGGCGAGGAATCTCTAAAAATAATTCTACAGCATGCCGTCTTACTAAATTCAAAAAGGTCTCGGTAGGAATAACCCTGAGGCCCTATATTTTCGATTAGGTTAAAATACAGTTTAAAAAAACTATAGAGTACCGTTTCTTTAAGTGGGTATCCCATTGTTATGTTACAGGGGATTTCCTCTTGAGGAAGAACAGAAAGGGTAGGTTGTAAAAGCGCTTCATCGCCTAGTACGATCACGGTTGAGGAACTAGGGTCTTTATTGTAGAGTTCCGTTGCGATTTGAACTGCTAATTTGGCTTGAATGTTATTTTTTGCTGTACTGATGATTTCAATCTGCTTTGCTGCAGAAAATAAATCAGGAAATTCTGGTTTTTCTCTTTTTAAAAGATTCCATTGTTGATAATACTGGCGAATAAAATGACCTGCGCTATGATAGGGATCTTTATAAAAAGACTGATCCAAGTCCCAAAAGATATCTGCCTTTCCCTCTGCCATTAACTCTTGAATGATGGTTTCCTCGGCTTTACTTAAAGCATTAAAGCCAACAAAAAAGTGATGAGGTATGTTACTCTGACAGTATAACCCCAAATTCTTAACAGCTTCACGAAGTTGTAACCCAGAGTAAGCTTTTTGATTTTTAACCAAAACCTTGTACAATGCGTCATAATACTTTGGGACAAGGGCTTGGAGCTTAAAATGGCGTTTACTCAATTCCCCTTTTTCTTCCGATCCCCATTGTTCTATACTGCCTAAAGCATTCATAAAACTGAAGAGTTCCTCTGAATTTACAAGTTGCGTATCTATTTCATTAAACTCTTGAAGCAGGATAGGAGCCCACCCATAAAAGCTATTAAATGATTCTCGATGTTCTTTTGGGGTATGCTTTAAATATTCGACATAAAAAATATAGATCAAATCAAGATTAGAAAGAGTATCAATCTCTGACAGTTCGGTTATGAATTGAGAGATACTGATAATTTCAGGGGCAATAAGTGGCTTATGAATTCTCTTTTTTAATGATTCCTTCAAAAAGTTGATCGCGCGGATACTGGGCACTATAATCTTGACCTGATCCATCTCATGTTGGGAGGCAAGTATTTTTTTAGCTACAGCATCTAAAAAAGTTTGCATCCCTAAAAGTAAAAAATCAGGTCAAGCTACAGGTGTTTATTTTAATTTATTCTTCAGTCTTTGATTGATAAAGTTTAAATTCAACTCTTCCTCTTCTATTTGCACTACGTCCTTTTGCCGTATCATTACTTTCAACTGGGATTTCTTCTCCGTAACCTTTTCTACTAGTAATTCTTGAAGCATCCAAGCCTTTATCAATCAAAAATTGCGCTACGGAATTTGCTCTTCTTTCTGAAAGCCCTTGATTATATTCAGTACTACCAACAGAATCCGTATGACCACTAATCTCAATTAAATAATTAGGGTTCTTCGTTAAAATCATGAAGACCTCTTGAAGGATTAGATCGTTTTTCGCATTAATATCTGATCGGTTGATTTTGAAGAAAATGGTTCGTCCAATTTCTTGAAGTCTTTTAATTTCATCTTCTGTAGTGTCTGGACATCCCTCATTTTCAATTAATCCAGCCACATTTGGACATTTATCATCTAGATCGCTTATTCCATCTCCATCTGTGTCTGGACATCCATTAAATGCTTCAGTACCTGCTTCATTAGGACATTCGTCTTCGGAATCTTGTATTCCATCTCCATCACTGTCCGGACAGCCGTTAAATGCTGCAATGCCTGTTAATTGTGGACAGTCGTCTTCAGAATCTTGAATTCCATCTCCATCAGTATCAGGGCAACCATTAAATGCAGGGATTCCAGCCACTTGTGGACAACTATCTTTATTGTCTTGAATACCGTCACCATCTGTGTCGGGACAACCTTTAAATGCTGCTATACCGGGAATTTCCGGACATTCATCTTCTTTATTAGGGATGCCGTCTTGATCAGAATCTTTGTCTCCTCCAAAGAGGAAAGCCACACCCAATAAGTGCTGAAAATGTTTTACTCCATAGGTTTCACCCGTATTTTTATATAAACTTTCTAAAATGATTGCTGTTTTTTTATTTTCTCCTAACCAAAGTTCCAAACCAGCACCTAGATTAAAATAGCCTGCTCCTTGTTCATCAAAAATGGAATATCCTCCTCCCAATTCCAAGAAAGGCATCAATCGTTCTCCCTTAAATAAGGTGTTTAAATTGTAAGAAACAATTCCATCTACATTGTAATAATTATCTGTAGCAGAAGTGTCTCCATACCGGTTTATGGTATTCAAACTGAAACGAGTACCAAAGGAAAAGCCTGCGCCTATATATTTTTTTGCTCCAAAAAAAGAAGGATAAGGAGCAATATTCCAATGGTCTATGTTTAAAAATTCTTCAAACAGATCACCAGAACCTGGAGCTCCCGTAGGGAAGGTGTCTATTGCATTTATTCCAACAAAGAATTGCCAAGGTTCCTCTTTTGTTTGGGCATTTAATGAAAGTGAAAGAAACATTATTAAACTTGAAAATAAAGCAATTCGCTCTATTTTCAAGAGGATAACAATATTAGTAAAGGACATGATTGGGAATTTTGGGTTAGGTTATGAAGTTTTTGAGGTTAATTCCTTTGCAAATATATAAATAATTTTAATACAAATATGCCTTCACTATTTCAACCTTTTGATTTATATAGACCAAATAGGTGGTAATTCTTGAATATCCTAAATCATTTAAAGCTGCTGCATAGGACTTGATTTGTTTTGAATCGGTTTGATTAGGTTTTCCTGTTTTATAATCGATGATTGTTGCTGCACCAGATTTAGCGAGATTGATACGGTCTGGTCTTAAGGTAGGTCCATTAGGTAAAAGTAGTTCTTGTTCGCAGAGTACATGATCGGTTCCGTCAAAAAAAGAACTTAGCTGTGGGTGATTTACCACTTCTTTTAGTTTCTCTTCCACCAAATCTTTATCTTGTTCTAAGAGGAGGTTTTCTTCCAATGCGTTTTGAATTACTTCAGAAATTTGAATTGTAGTGGTTACTTTCGATAATAAATGATGAATTAAGAGCCCGTGATCCTGTGCGCTTTGTACCGTTTCATTATAGGGTTTTGATCCAATTAAACGCTTTTTCCAGTTAGCATTTGTTGTTACGGAAATTTCATGTACTTCGGGCGTAGGTGTTGGCTTTATATTGAGGGTTTCGCTTCGCTTCTTTAGAGTTCCCATTTCAAAAGGACTATTAGCATTTAGCTTACTCCCTTTACTAGAAACAAAACTTTCAAACCAATGCGCATAACTCGGTGCTTCTTTTTCAATCTCTTTTGTTATTACAAATAAGGCGACTTCGGCTCTTGTTAAAGCTACATAAAGTACATTAAGAGCGTCTAGTTGTTGGTCTAATTTATAGTTATCATAGAGCTTCTTTCCTTGAGATCCGTAGTGTTCTATTGCATTTGAAAAATTAAACCATCCCCATTTTACAGATTTTAAATCTCCTTCATCAAAAGGAAACCAAACTTTTTCAGTAATTCGGGGATGCAAAGGGGTATCCATGAAGGGCAAGATGACAATTGGGAATTCAAGCCCTTTGGCTTGATGTATGGTCATCAATTTTATAGCATCAAGACCACTAGGCATACTAATCCGTAACTGTTCCGATTGATGTTCCCAATGCTTTAAATAGGAAACAATAGAGGAATTTTGAATCTTTGAAAATTCAAAAATATCTTCTATAAAAAAGTGTATGTATGTATCGTTAGGATCTACTATTGGAAGGGATGACAGAAGATGATTTACGGCCTCTAAAACGGGAAGAGCAGTCAATTGATTCAATTCAATGACTACATCAAATTCTTCAGTTAATTTTCTGAAAAAGCTCACGCTATCTAATGGCAGTATATTTTGGGCAAATTCGTGATATCTTTCAAAGGGTTTATCATTTAATTCCCAAAGGACATCTAAGATAACCTTTTGATATTCGCTAGCATTCGGATGGAGTGTAAGTTTTAAGAAAGCGATCAGTAATTGCACTTTTTTAGCATGAGCAACCAATAAAGATTCCGAAGAGACAAATGAATATCCTGCTTTACTAAGTGCTGAACCAATCTCACTTGCTTGATCTTTTTTTCTTACTAAAACAGCCATATCACTAAGTCTGTATTCTTTGTGAAGCAATTCTCTTACAGCAGTTATAGTTTCTGCTACATAAGCAGGTGTTGTCTCCTCTACAGTACCTTTTTTAATGGCCTCTATCCGCACATACCCTCCTAATTTTCGGGCTTGCTGTTGACTCCCTTTCCCATAAATTTTCTGATAATTAAGATCATCAAATTTTTCAGAAATCATGGAAAAGAATGCATTATTAAACTCCACAATTTCTTTTCCAGAACGAAAGTTCTCTTTTAATGGAAAAATTTCAGCTTCTATTTGAAAGGGGCTTTCAGTCTTATTAATCAGGTTAATAAATTGTTGCATGTTTCCCCCTCTCCATCTGTAAATAGCTTGTTTTGGATCTCCTACGATAAGTAAAGATCCTCTTTTACCGCTAAGATTTTGGCTTTCTAAGGCATTGCCAATTAGAGGAGTTAAATTTGACCATTGCAGTTCCGAGGTGTCTTGAAATTCGTCTAAAAAGTAGTGCTGATAGCGCTCCCCTAAGCGTTCATAAATAAAGGGGGCTGGCTCTTCTTGAACCAGTTTATTTATTTTTCGGTTAAATTCTCCCAGCAAACGGATTTCTTTCTTTGTCTGGAATAGTTCTAAACGCTGCTCCATCAACTGAAGTAATAGCCTTGGTGTCCAAGATTTTAGTGTGTTTTGTATTACTAGATAACTCCCTACTCCTTTTTTTATCTCGTAATAATAATGCAACAATTGGGATTGGATGGAATCAATAAGATGTTTTTTTTCGTCTTCTAGTGTTTTATTATAAAGGGGCTTTTCTCCCTTTAGTGCTGCTTCAAGAGCATTGGGAAACATTTTTGCAAACTCTTTTTTCAATACTTTTTGGAAAAACTGATGCAATTGTTTTCTTGAAAAATCTTCTGCGGCAAGGCCCTTTTGATCCAAAAAAGTTAGCGCCTCAGTTACTATACTTGCAACCTCTATTAAATAGCGTTTCGATTCTTTTTCAAGGGTATTTTTATCTCCTTTTAGGTCTTTTAAACTTTTACTTTTGATATCTGCTATGGGCTTTCTATCATTTTCATTTAGCAACAAGCGTACAAAAGCATCTAAATCTCGTTGAACATCCCAGTCGTTTTCCGCTTGAACTTTTTTCAAGCTAAAGTCCAGCAGTAAGGTAGTCAAATCTTGCTCTTTTCCAACTTCTTCTATAACGGAAAGAACCGTTTCTTCAAGGAGGGTTCCAGGATCTAATTCCACATCAAAACCAGAGGGTAGCTCTAGTTCTCTTGAGAAAGTTCTAACAAGCCTGTGAGTAAATTTATCTAGCGTGATTACGTCAAAACTTGCGTATTCTAAAAGAATTTTCCTAAGCATCAGTCCTGCTCTAAAGGATAATTCTTCTATGCTAATTTCAAGCGCTTTGCAAAGACGATAACTCATGTCCTGCTCTTCTGAGGGGGTTTTAGCTAATTTTAGTAAAGTGGCTAAGATGCGCTCTTTCATTTCATTTACCGCCTTGTTAGTAAATGTCAATGCCAACAAATGCCTAAAAGAACTTGAATTAGTATCATTAAGAAGTGTCTTAAGGTATTCCAATACCAGGGTATGGGTTTTTCCAGAACCTGCAGAGGCATTTATGATATGAAAATTAGTTGAACTCAAATTAATAAAATTGCCTCTTAAAAGTAAGGATTTGTAAACTTAGCTTTTGATTGAAAAAAGAAATTTTAATTTTGTGTAAACTTAAAAATATAATTATGGCTTTTGAACTACCTTCTTTATCCTATGCATATGATGCATTAGAACCCAATATTGACGCTCGAACAATGGAAATCCACCATGGCAAGCA
>JALRDC010000162.1 GCA_023262245.1 Flavobacteriaceae bacterium | reverse complement strand
GATTTCAGTAATTACAGTTATAGTATAGAAAGACAACTCAAACCTGAAGCTAGGAGGGACATTGTTGAGTTACTAGAAGAACTAAAAATTCAACCTACCGCTATGATCGACATAAGTGATGGTTTGTCCTCAGAGATTCTTCACCTTTCTAAAGCTTCTGAGGTAGGTTTTCACTTATTTGAAGAAAAAATTCCTATTGATCCTCAGGTAAGCTTAATATGCGAAGAATTTAAATTTAACTCAACAACCGCCGCCCTAAACGGAGGAGAAGATTATGAATTACTTTTTACCATAGATCAAAAAGATTTTGAAAAAATCAAGGGACACCCCTACTTAAGTGTTATTGGCCATGCAACAGATCAAAAAGGAGGATGCCAACTAATTACTGGTTTGGGTCATCAAATAGAACTTACTGCCCAAGGGTGGCAATCTTTTTCTTAACTATCCTAAAGCTACGTCTAAAGTCATCATTACGATAAAGCCTCCGATAAAACCAAGCGTTGCAATGTCAGTATATCGGTCTTGCTGGGTTTCTGGAATTACTTCCTCTACAACCACAAATATCATGGCTCCGGCAGCAAATGCAAGGGCATACGGAAGAATGGGAGTAAAGAAAGTTACCGCTAAAGCACCCAATACTGCAGCAACGGGCTCCACTATTGCTGAAAGTTGACCATACCAAAAACTTTTAAATCGTGAAATTCCTTGTCTTCTCATAGGCATGGATACTGCAATTCCTTCAGGAAAATTTTGAATTCCAATCCCTATAGCTAAAGCTACGGCTCCAGATATTGAAGCTTCTGGTATTCCTGCTGCTACTCCTCCAAACAAAACCCCAACAGCCAATCCTTCTGGAATATTGTGTAAAGTGATGGCCAATACCATCAGTGTTGTTCGATGCCATGGGGTCTTGATTCCTTCAGATTCCTTGAAATTGATATGAATATGAGGCAATACTTTATCTAAAGCAAAAATGAATAAGGCACCCATACCAAATCCTATTGCTGCAGGAATAACCTTTACAAATCCTTCTCCTGGACTCATTTCTATCCCAGGTGCTAACAAACTCCAAAAACTAGCAGCTACCATTACACCTCCTGTAAAACCTAAAAGACCATCAAGTACTGCACGATTCAACCTTTTAACAAAGAAAACAAGTGAAGCACCCAAGGCAGTTAGTCCCCATGTAAATAAAGTCGCATAGAGAGCTCCTAAAACAGGATCTGTGTTTTTAAAAAATTCAAGTATCTGATCCATAGCCACTTTAAAGCATTCAAAAATAAAGACTTTAGGTATATTATTGAACAACTAAGCCCTTTTATTTATTTTTACACTATTGCTATGAAAGAAACTATTTTTGATTTTATCATTTGTGGAGGTGGAGCCTCAGGATTATTGCTTTTAAAAGCGTTAAGAGAAGACTCCTTTTTTGATCACCATTCCATACTTCTGATTGAAAAAGAAATAAAAAATACCAATGATCGTACCTGGTCTTTTTGGGAATCTCCTAAGGGTACTTTTGATAGTCTGCTAACAAAAAAATGGAGTCGAGCAGGTTTCACAGATGCTACCCAAAAGTTAAACTTTGATTTAAATCCTTTTCATTATAAAATGCTTCGTTCAGCTGGTCTTTACAAATCGATCAGACATCAATGCGAGCAAGCGAAGAACATTACATTTTTACAAGCCACAATAGAAAATACTAATCCCATAGAAGAAATGACCGAAGTAGTTACTTCTATGGGAAATTTTCGATCCAAAAGAGTTTTCAATAGCATCTTTGATCCCAAACCAATGTGGAATCAAGATAAATATCCGGTTCTACAACAACACTTTGTAGGTTGGTTTATCAAAACAAAGCAAGCCGCTTTTGATCCTGAAAAAGTTCTCTTTATGGATTTTGATATTCCTCAAAGAAACGAAACCCGATTTCTTTATATCCTCCCTTTAGACCAACACAATGCCCTTGTAGAATACACTTTATTTTCTGAAAAATTATTAAAGCTAAAAGAATACGAGCAAGGTATCACACAATATTTAGAGTCAAAAGGTATAAGCGATTATAGTATCATAGAAAAAGAACAAGGGAACATTCCCATGAGTTGTTATCCTTTTGATCAATTCAATACCCAAAGTATGATGTATATTGGAACTGCAGGGGGATGGACTAAAGCCAGTACAGGGTTTACCTTTATGAGCACTAATAGAAACATAAAAAAGCTGATTCCTTTTTTAAAGAGCACTAAACCACTCAACGCATTTAAAGTTATAAATCGTTTTGCTTTTTACGATTTACTTTTTCTCGATGTCCTTACTCAATATAATGGGCTGGGCAGCAAACTCTTTAGTCGTATGTTTTCCAAAAACCCTCCCGTGCGGATTTTTCGATTTTTAGATGAAAAAACAACCTTCTTTGAAGAATTTCAAATCATGCTTTCCTTTTCTATTAAACAGAAAATGTGGTTTGTTAAAGCCTTACTTAAAAGGGTCTTTTAAAATTTACGCTGCATTAAATTAAGCCCTAAGGTCTTAAAAAGTGCTTTTCCTTTTTGACTTATTTTGAGTCCCTCTAGTTTTTGAAAAGCAGCTTGTGTGTACTCCACAACCATTTCTTTACTACCATCAGCAGCTCCCGTTTCATTAAAAAGTAAGGTTACTGATTCAATTTTTTGAGCACTCTTTTCAATAGAAGTTTCCTTTGAAAACCATGCTTTCAACTCTTGCTGCTGCTCTGGGTTGCCATTTTTCATTGCTTGGTGATAAAGAATCGTTTTTTTATTTTCTATAATATCACCCCCAACATGTTTTCCAAAAGATTTTGAATCACCAAATGTGTCCAAATAGTCATCTTGGATTTGAAAAGCAGTTCCTAAAAGCACTCCAAAATCGTAAAGCAATTGTGCGTCAGAATCTGAAGCCCCTCCTATCAAAGCCCCCATTTTCAAACTACAGCCTACTAAAACCGCCGTTTTAAGCCGAATCATCTTAAGATAAGAATCCTGATCTACATCCTCCTGAGTTTCAAAATCCATATCGTACTGTTGACCTTCACAAACCTCTATCGCAGTTGTGTTTAATAAACGAGTTAATTTACCAAAGAGTGGGTCCTCAAAACCCTCCAGAGATTGATAGGCTTGTATTAGCATTACATCTCCGGATAAGATTGCTGTATTTAAATCCCATTTATGATGGACTGTGGTTGCCCCTCGGCGCAGTGGTGCTGCATCCATAATGTCATCGTGCATTAACGTAAAATTGTGAAATATTTCTACTGTTAAAGCTGCAGGCATCGCCTTGTTTTGATTTCCTCCAAAAACATCTGAAGCCATTAAAACGAGCACAGGGCGCAAGCGCTTACCTCCTAAGGCTAAAAGGTAATCTATAGGTGCGTAAAGTCCTATCGGAGATTGTTTTGAAATACGAGCCTTTAAGGATGCTTCAAATTTTTTTTGATAGGATTTTAGGGAAGCCATCTTTTTTTTACAAAAATAGGCATTTAAACAGTGAACTGAAAAAAAGAAACTTTGAAAACTTTTTTTGTATTGATCGTTTCCATTTGTATCTTTGAAAAAAAAAATGAAAGAAAGCATCGTTAACCATGCGATCCCCCTGTTCCTGCAATTGGGCTTTAAAAGTGTTACTGTGGATGACATTGCCTTGGAAATGAGTGTTTCAAAAAAAACGATTTACGCCCATTTCCCTACTAAAGAACAATTGGTAGAAACTAGTGTGATGCAGCATTTTGATAGCGTCATCGAAAAAATTCTTTCTATTTCCAAGCACTCAAAAGACCCTATCATAGAATTATATCAGATAAAAAAAGAAGTGAGTAAACATCTTTCAAATGAGAAAAACTCACCTATTTATCAGCTTCAAAAATATTATAACACTATTTATAAAAAATTAAAGCTCAAAGAGTTTAATGTCTTAGGATCCATGTTTTCTAAGAGTTTGAATCGTGGTGTTATTTCTGGGCTTTTCCGTTCCGAAATTGATATTGATTTTGTTACTCGAATTTTTTTTAACGGAATAAGGGGGATTCGAGACATTGAGTTATTTCCTATTGATCAATTTAAGATGGATCATTTGCTAATCAACTTTTCGGAATACCACCTACGGGCAATTTGCACTCCAGAAGGCATTCAAAAATTAGATAATTACAAAAAAGAACTGAATATATGACCTCAAAAACCTCAATACTCTTTAGCATACTCTTAGGAATACAAAGCATTTTTGGACAAAATCTACCAGAGTCCGTTTCATTAGAGGAGGCCATCGCTTTTGGAGAACAAAACAACAGGGCAGTCCAAAACGCAAGTATGGAAATTAAAAAAGCGTACAAAGATCAATGGAGTACCATTGCTACAGGACTTCCACAAATTAGTGCAAGTGCCGACTATCAAAATTTTCTCGAGCTCCCTACTTCCTTAATTCCTGCACAATTTTTTGGAGGTAATGAGGGAGAATTTGCCGAAGTTCAGTTTGGAACTCCACAGACGATGAATGCCGGGATTGTTGTTCAACAACTTATTTTTGACGGTTCCTATATTGTGGGGCTTGAAGCTTCCAAAGTTTTTCTTACTATTTCAGAAAATATTTTTGAAAAGACCTTGCTCGAGGTAAGAAAAAATATTATTTCAACTTATTCTTCAGTATTGCTAGTACGTGAGAACATTCAATTTTTAGAAAATAATAAAACCAGTCTGAATAAAAACCTGAAAGAACTGGATCAATTGTTTCGAAATGGCTTTGAAGAAGAAGAAAGTGTGGAACAACTTCGTCTCACCCTTTCGGGTGTTGAAACGCAACTGCGTTATGCCAAGAATTTAGAACGTATTACCCTAAATATGTTAAAATTACTGATCGGATTTCCTACACAATCACCCCTTTTATTGTCAGATACTCTAGAAAAGATGACCAATGAAAGTCTTTTTAGCATGGACCTACCAGAAGACTTAGATCTGAGCAACAACTTAGATATCAAGATTGCAGAAAATAATTTGCTTTCAGAAAATTTACTTTATAAATACGAACGCTCAAAAAGTTTACCCCGTTTATCTGCTTTTTTAAATGGAAATTATACGGGAAATAGTCAGACCTTTAGTTTTCTGCAATCAGATCAAAAATGGTTTGGCGCATCGCTTTTCGGGGTAAATTTACAGATTCCCTTATTTAGTTCATTGCGTCGAAGCGCACTATCCCAAAAAGCAAAAATTGCTGTTTCTCAAGCGGAAAGTAATTTGACCGAAATCCAAGAAAGAATTTTGATCGAGGTTCAAGCCGCTGAAAACGATTATCAATTAGCCGTTGAAAATTATTTCACAAACAAAGAAAATTTAGATTTAGCTTCGCGTATCGAAGAAAAAAATCAAATTAAATATTTTGAAGGGGTTGCCAGTTCTTTTGAACTTCGCGAAGCGCAACTCCAGTTATATAGTGCCCAAAACAATTATATTAAGGCCATTCAAAATGTTATTCAAAAAAAAATATCGCTAGAAACCCTTCTTAATACTCCTCAACAACAATAAAAATCATGAAAAACACAATAGCTTTCTTAGGTCTTTTACTCATCCTTTTTAGTTGTTCTGAAACAACCTCAGAGGCAGAAACTACTTCAGACATTTCTTCTAGTAACCTTGAAGAACTCAATGCTCAAAAAGCAGCATATACTCAACAAATTAATGATTTATCTCTTAAGCTTGAAAAAATAAATGAGGCTTTAGAATCAATGGGGGGATCCGAAAAACGCATCTTAGTTACCGCTATAGAAACTAAATCAGAGGCTTTTGAACATACCATTGAGGTGCAGGCCAATATTAAGACACGCCAAAATGTATTACTCTACCCAGAGTTTGCTGGGCGCTTATTAAAACTGTACGTTAAAGAAGGGCAGGCTGTTAAGAAAGGGCAACTCCTGGCAATAATAGATGATGCAGGAATAAACGATCAATTGGAACAAATGAAGCTTCAATTGGAGCTTGCAAAAACAACCTTCGAAAGAACCCAAAGATTGTGGGAACAAAGAATTGGTTCTGAAATGATGTTTTTAGAAGCGCAAACCCGTTACAAAGCTTCTCAAAAACAAGTTGACCAAATGAAACAACAGCTTGCCAGAACCAAGGTATACGCTCCATTTTCTGGTATTATTGATGAAATCCCTGCATTGGTTGGGAGTAACCTTGCGCCGGGGATTACACCTATTGTTCGAATTGTAAACCTCAACAGTATGTATGTAGAATCAGATGTACCTGAAAACTATTTGACAAACATTTCCAAAGGAAGTAAAGCTACTGTTAATATTCCTGTTTTAAACCAAACTCAAACCACAGAGATTCATCAAACTGGAAACTTTATCACTCCAAGCAATAGAACCTTCCGTGTGGAAGCTGCTCTAAAAAATCCTTCAGGCTTAATCAAGCCGAATTTAAATGCGCGTTTGAGTATGGTAGATTATACAAATCCTAAAGCCATCTTGGTCCCTTTTCGGGTAATCAGAGAAAATGCAGAAGGAAAATCGTATGTCTTTGTTTTAATTGAACCCGAATTAAATGGTGGGTTTACAACAGAACAACGTATGGTAACTCTCGGTAAAAGCAAAAACGAAATGGTAGAAGTAACCTCAGGCTTACAAACAGGTGAACTTGTTGTGGATGAAGGTGTCAGTCTTCTAGTAGCAGATCAAAAAGTAAAAAGAATTATAGAATAATGGCTGAAAAATCAAATAGCCCTAAAATAAAAGAGTTTTTATTTTCCTCTTGGGCAATAGAACACAAAACCGTGATCTATGTCATCATGACAATCTTCTTTATACTAGGGATTTCCTCCTATTTTTCTATGCCCAGGGAGGCTTTTCCAGAGATTAACGATACAAAAGTTTTTGTAAGCACGGTGTATCCTGGAAATACTGCTGAGGATATCGAACGTATTGTTACGGATCCTCTAGAAGAAGTATTGAAAGGGGTTCCTAATATGGTTGAAATTCGCTCTACTTCTTCAGAGGATTTTTCAGTTATTGATGTTGAATTCGATGAAAACATCACCATTGATGATGCTAAACAGAAAGTAAAAGACTTAGTGGACGGTGTAACAGCAGGACCGGACTGGCCAGTTTTCAACAACGCTAAAGTGGAGCCTAATATTTTTGAATTGGACTTTTCGGAACTCCAACCCATACTAAACATTAGCCTTATTGGTGACTATCCTATAGAGCAACTAAAGGTATATGCAGAACGGCTTGAGAGTCGCATAGAACAACTTTCTCAAATCAAAGAAGTCAATATCCGAGGCATCCAAATTTTTGAAGTGGAGGTAGCCGTAGACATCCTTAAGATGACTGCTGCTAAAGTATCTTTCAATGATATTTTGGGAGCCATTTCAAGAGAAAACTCAACTATCTCCAGTGGAAATATTGTGATGGGCGGACAACGTAGAAACATTCGTTTAACTGGAGAAATTGAAAATCCTGAAGAATTAAAAGGTTTTGTAGTCAAGACAGATGGAGGACCAGTTTATCTAGGTGATATTGCTGAAATCTCTTTTAAAGAAAAAGAAATTACATCCTACGCGCGGTCATTTGGTCAAAAAGCTGTTTTACTAGATGTAGTTAAGAGAGGAGGAAAAAACTTAATCCTTGCTTCAAAAGACATTCGAAAAATTACAGAAAACCCCCAAGAAATAGGACTTCCTGCTGATTTAGAAATTACTATTTCTAATGATCAATCTAACATGACCTTAAATCAGGTCAGTGAATTGGTTAACAGCATCATCTTTGGAATTTTACTTGTTGTAACTGTCCTAATGTTTTTCTTAGGATTTAGAAACGCTCTATTTGTTGGATTTGCGATTCCAATGTCCATGTTCATGTCCTTTATGATTCTATCAGCTTTAGGCTATACGATGAATACGATGGTACTCTTTGGGCTCGTTATGGGATTAGGAATGCTCGTAGATAATGGGATTGTAGTTGTTGAGAATGTTTATCGCCTTATGGAAAAAGAAGGAATGTCACGGATCAATGCTGCTAAAGCGGGTATTGGTGAAATTGCTTTCCCCATTATTGTATCTACGGCAACCACAATCGCCGCTTTTGTGCCGCTTGGTGCTTGGCCTGGACTTATGGGAGAATTCATGATTTATTTTCCAATTACACTTTCTGTAGTTTTAGGATCCTCACTAATCGTTGCGATCTTTTTTAATTCCATGCTTGTTTCCCAATTTATGGAAATCAAAGAACGAGAAATCAGTACTAAGTCCATTTGGAGATTGACCTTTTTTATGGGAGGCCTTGGGGTCATTCTTCTCTTTGGAAGCCCTAGTGTCCGAGTTTTTGGAAACTTGATGGTTCTAACCCCCATTCTTTTCTGGATCTATAAATTTTTCATTAAAAACTTAGCTCAAAGCTTTCAAAACACTTTTTTAGTGCGTCTTGAAAACAGTTATCGAAAGTTCTTAGCTTTTGCCTTGACAGGATATAAGCCCATTCTATTTTTAGGAGGCACTTTTTTTCTGCTTATCTCTTCATTTGTTTTGATGGGAATCTTTCCGCCAAGCGTTGAATTTTTTCCTGAAAATCAACCAAAGCAAATTCTAGTATTTATAGAATACCCTGAGGGTACGGCAATCAAAAAAACAAACAAAACAACTCGTCGAATTGAGGAAGAGATTTATCAAGTAGTTGGGCGACCTAAATACAATAAAGCAGATTTCAATCTTCTCGTAGAATCTGGTGTGGCTCAGGTTGGAGAAGGAGCTGGAAATCCCTTTGTTGATAATGGAAACACAAATGAGCTGCCGCACAAGGGAAAAATTACCCTAACCATGAGGGAATTTAAAATGCGTGAAGGTGTTTCAAGTGAAAACTTAAGAAGGGACATCCAAAAGCATTTGGATGGAAAATTTCCAGGAGTAGCTATTTCTGTAGAAAAAGATGCAAATGGCCCACCAGCGGGTTATCCCATCACCATAGAAATTACAGGGGCAGATTATTTTGGGTTGATTCAAACCGCTCAAAACATGAAAGATTATCTCAACCGAATCAATGTTGCCGGAGTTGAAGAATTAAAAATTGATGTAAATAAAAACAAGCCTGGAATTCAACTTAATGTTGATCGTAAAAAGGCAGGAGAATTAGGTGTTTCTACCTCTCAAGTAGGACAATTACTAAGAACCTCCTTATTTGGTGCCAAAGCTGGGGTCTTTAAAAAAGAGGGAGATGATTATGATATTAATGTTCGATTTAACAAAGCTACACGCTACGACAACAATGCCTTATTCAACCAAAATATTATTTTTAGGGATCAAGCAACGGGTCGTATTAAAGAAATCCCCGTTTCAGCTCTAGTAGAGCGCGAAAATACTACGAGTTTTAACGCCATAAAGCACCGGCAACTGAATCGAGTAGTCACTCTTTATTCTCCAGTATTAGCAGGTTATAATGCCAATGCTGTAGTAGATAGAGTAAAAAATGCGCTCATCAGCTATGAGCTTCCAGAAGGAGTTAATTTTAAGTTTTCGGGAGAAATCGAAGAACAAGAAAAAAACATGACCTTTCTCTCCAACGCTTTATTAGCTGCACTTGGATTGATTTTACTTCTCTTAGTTTTTCAATTTAATTCCATTTCCAAACCACTTATAATACTGTTGTCTATTTTCTTGAGTTTTACGGGAGTCTTTTTAGGTTTAATGGCCTTCCAGATGCCTTTTGTCATTTTGATGACCATGATGGGAATTATTGCTCTCGCAGGAATTGTTGTAAACAATGGTGTAGTGCTGCTGGACTATACCCAACTTTTGATTGATAGAAAAAGGGATGTGCTTAAACTTAATTCTGGAACACTGCTTGATAAAAATGAAGTTACTTTAGCCATCATCGAAGGAGGTACTGCACGACTTCGCCCGGTAATTCTCACTGCCATTACTACAGTTCTAGGATTGATCCCGCTGGCTATTGGCCTCAACATTGACTTTTTCTCCTTATTTTCAGAGTGGGATCCAAAGATTTACGTTGGGGGAGATAATGTTATTTTCTGGGGACCTTTAGCTTGGACTGTGATTTTTGGGTTGACCTTTGCTACTTTTCTAACTTTAGTTATTGTGCCCGCAACCTTCTCAATAGTATATTCCATTAAACTTTGGGTTAAGAAGATCCTATAAAGAAATCTAAATCCTGAGGTTCACACTTCAGGATTTTTTATTTTTGCCACAACAAGATGACTTATGTATAGAACACACGACTGCGGTGCACTCCGTATAGAAGATTTAAACCAAACTGTAACACTGGCAGGTTGGGTACAAAAAAATCGAAATAAAGGTTTTATCGTTTGGGCGGACCTAAGAGACCGATACGGTTTAACACAATTGGTTTTTGATGAAGAACGCAGTCCCAAAGAAGTATTCCAAAAAGCGCAAAGTCTCGGGAGGGAATTTGTCATACAAATCAAAGGGAAGGTAATTGAAAGAGAGTCTAAAAATCCCAATTTAAGTACGGGGGCCATTGAAGTTTTAGTTGAAAAATTAGAGATTTTAAACCCTTCCAAAACACCTCCATTCACCCTAGAAGATACCACAGACGGAGGGGAAGAACTACGCATGCAATATCGCTATTTGGACATCCGCAGAAATCCAGTAAAAGAAAAATTAATTTTCCGCTCTCAAGTTACTATGGCGGTTCGAAATTATTTATCAGCCGCTGGTTTTATTGACGTAGAAACTCCTTATTTGATTAAATCTACCCCAGAGGGTGCTCGAGATTTTGTTGTTCCTTCACGTATGAATTCCGGGCAGTTTTATGCCCTTCCCCAATCCCCACAAACGTTTAAACAACTGCTGATGGTAGGCGGTTTGGATAAATATTTCCAAATCGTAAAATGTTTTAGAGATGAAGACTTAAGGGCTGACCGACAACCTGAGTTTACACAGATAGATTGTGAAATGACTTTTGTAGAACAAGAAGATATTTTAAATCAATTTGAGGGGCTAACCCGCCATCTTTTGAAGGAAATTAAAGGAGTTGATACCCCTACTTTCCCCAGAATGACCTATGAAGAAGCAATGAAAACCTACGGTAATGACAAGCCCGATATCCGCTTTGGAATGACCTTTGCCGAGCTGAATGATCTGGCAAAGGGCAAAGGATTCGGCGTATTTGATAGCCAAGAACTTGTTGTGGGTATTGCTGTACCCGGTGCAGCTGGTTACACTAGAAAAGAAATTGATGGGTTAATCGATTGGGTTAAACGCCCTCAAATTGGCGCTAAAGGCTTGATATGGGTAAAATGCAACGAAGACGGTAGCTACAAATCTTCTGTAGATAAATTTTTTAGTGAAAGTGATCTTGCCGCATGGGCAGAACGCTCAGGAGCAAAGGGAGGAGATTTAATTTTTTTGCTCTCAGGAGAAACAAAAACGGCCCGTACCCAACTCAGTGCTTTGCGTATGGAGCTAGCAGAACGTTTGGGGTTACGAAATCCCGAAGAATTTGCTCCCCTATGGATAACGGACTTTCCCCTGTTAGAATGGGATGAAGAAACCCAGCGTTATCATGCCATGCACCATCCTTTTACAGCACCCAAGCCCGAACAGTTAGCACTTTTAAAAACAGATCCTGCTGCGGTAAGAGCCAATGCCTATGATTTGGTTTTAAATGGAAATGAAATTGGAGGAGGCTCCATTCGGATTCACGATCAAGAGCTTCAATCGCAACTATTTGACCTTTTGGGCTTTTCTAAAGAAGAAGCGCAAGCACAGTTTGGCTTTTTAATGGATGCGTTCCAATATGGGGCACCCCCGCATGGAGGAATTGCTCTAGGTTTAGACCGTTTGGTTGCCCTTTTAGGGGGAGAAGAAACCATCCGCGACTTTATCGCTTTCCCAAAAAACAACAGCGGTCGTGATGTGATGATTGATGCACCTGCATCTTTAGATGAGGCACAACTTGAAGAACTCGCTCTAAAGATACTTCCTAAAACTAAAGAATGAAAAAAGTACTCTGGGTTTTATTTTGCTCCATACTATCCGCTTTAGGTTATGGTATGTATCACAAAACCTATATTGACTTTCCTACAGGAGAAAGGATCATCGGTTTTAGCGTCCTTGCAGGAACTTTTCTCTACTTACCCCTTTTTCTTTACCACCGCTGGAAGGGCAAACGCCTTCAAGATTATACCCTTACTGAAGAAAATCTAAAAAAGATGCGGGGAGAAAAGTGATTTCGGTTTAGAAAACCATTTCCTAAATCCCCCCAATGTCATGACATCCGTTAAATCACGTATTTTAATACTGACTTAATTCCATGCCTTTCAGTTTGACGAAACCTTATAGTGCCATTTTTTGTTTGGCAGATGTTTTCTCTCAAGGGGTGCCTTTAATTTGGCTACTTGTTTTTGTCCCTCAGAAAGTGCTACGGGTTCAAGGAATAATTTATTTCTAAACCAACCTACTTTCCAATCCAATTGATAAAAATAGGTCTCTCCCGGTTTTAAAGTGACGTCCACTCCATAAACCATATGCCCTCTACCCAATTGGGATTTCAATCGGGTATGCGCTTTTTGAGTGGTCCACTTCAAATAACCTCCATTGGCTACTCTTCCCACATAGTTTTGTTCTTCGTAAACATTGGCAAGAACTAAAGAACCGTGAAGTTTTTTAGGTCTTAGTACGTAAATTATTGCCGGTTCTGAAAGCAGCTCTTCCTTTTGAGAAGTAGGAGTTTTTGTCCATTGGGTTGATGTAGCACAAGAGGTTAGCACTACGGTTAATAAAATTAGAATGGATTTTTTCATGGTAATTTATTGTAGGGGTAAATCATTTTGTTACCTATTGTGCGCAATTACTTTTTTGAGTTCCCTTCTGGGATGGAACATCATATTGGAAACTCCTAACTTGGAGCTATTCCCTTTCATTTTAAAATTCCACAGTTCGTTTTGACTTTCTAGTTCAATCAGAGAAAAATCAATTTTATATTTCCCCTCACTTAGAAAAAGAGTAAAGTCCGATGCCACATAAACCAAAAGCGACTCAAAATCATTGTCGTAATCCAAAAAGGTATAATCCGAGTTTAAAACGTAGGCAACCCCATATTCCTTATTAAATTGGCTTACATCCTGAAGCTGTTCAGAATTTAAAGGAACGGGAACAAATTCTACCCTATAACTTTTGGCCAATTTGGATAAAGACTGAATAATCTGATTTTGTAAAACTTGGGTTATTTTATCTTTTTCCTCTTGGGCTACTCCGTCAATATGGTAATAGTTTAGCTTGGGAAGTAATACCCCCACTTTGCCAGTTATGGGGGTTTGTTCACTTTTTAAAGATGTATATAAAAGTCCGTTACAGCCGAAAAAAATAGTAGTGAAAAACAGCAATACGAGTGTTAATTTTTTCATGATATTTAAATTTAAAATCCACGACTCAACATTTTTCAGGAGTGTCAAGACTTGCAAAACGCCACCAAAGAAAAATCGATTTCTTTGGCTTCTCCTGCTACGGACAATCATTTTTGTTTTCTCTTTTCTTTTTCACCCTGAACTTGTCGAAGGATTCTCCCAAGCAGAAAGCACTCTCTCAGGTTTAGTTAAACTTTGGGTTTTAATTGCCTATAACTAAAAAATAGTGCTACACTGTTTTTAAAAAGTTTGGAGTTTTTAATAAGGTAATACATAATTACGGTATGTTTTTATTTGGGTTATTAGAATACAATTCTAGGCTTTTTATTTTATGGGGTTTAGAAATAATTCTTAAATGTTAATCAGGAATATACCCCCAGCTCTCGGCCTCACAAATGAGTTGATAAAGGTTGGCTTCCGGAAGTAAACCAAATAATTTTTTTAAACATTCCAGTCTGTAGTAGTAATTACTGGTTGAGAAGCCAATCGTTTTTTCAATTTCAATTCGCGTTTTACCTGCCTGTAAGGCTTTTAAAAGACGGATGTCTTTAGGTAAAATAGTGCGTTTCGGTTTTTCTAAAACGCTTTGAACCGTGGGGCTGTGAATTTGTTTCTTGCTTCTGGTAATGAGAATAAAACTCCACAAATCAAAATTCAAAAAGTCGGGGAGGTACCAAATTCCTTTGATAAAAAAAGCTTTAATCCAGGATCTATAACAATAAACATCTAATTTCTCTGTAATAACAATCCATTCTAAATTAGGGTATTGCTTGCGGATCTCAATTGCTAATGAAGTAGGAGCACAGGTGTTTTCAAGCCAATAAATTCTGAAATAGGAATGTTTTTTAAGGAAAGTCAGTGCTTTTTCAGGAGTTCTGATCATCCTTACACCAATTTTGGGATACTTTTCATTAAGCCACCGCAAAGACCATTTAAAGAGATTGCGTTTATTGTCTGGAATAACAAAAAGGGAATGAAAACTTTCTACGTTCATGAAAAGGGATGGTAAGTAGGTTTTTTTATGAAAAATATTGAAAATCAACACATTTCAAAATAAAAAATTGTTAAAAAAGGAGCGGAGCCAAATATTAAGGCTACCTTTACAGAATAATTTTTAAATAATAACATGACTGGTACAGTTAAATTTTTCAATGAAGCCAAAGGATTTGGTTTCATCACCAACGATGAGTCTGGAGAAGATGTATTCGTACACATTTCAGCCCTAAATGGCGTGACCCTTTCTGAAGGAGCAAAAGTAGAGTATGTAGAAGAAGAAGGTAAAAAAGGGAAGCAAGCTTCCAACATTACCCTATTATAAGTTTATATATTATTACTAGGTATTTAGCATCTTGGGAACAAGGTGCTTTTTTTATGCTCTCTTCTTAGCAAAAAAACTTTGGATTAATTCCCTAGCCTCCGCTTCCATTACTCCCCCTTGAATTGTCGTTTTGGGATGTAAAACAACCCCTGCTTGTTGAAAGCCTCGTTTGGGATCGGGACTTGCGTAAACTAAACGATCCAACTGGCTCCAACTCAAAGCTCCTGCACACATAATACAAGGTTCTAAAGTGACATAGAGCGTACACCCAAGGAGGTACTTCCCATTTAAAAAATTAGCTGCTGCTGTTATGGCCTGCATTTCGGCATGAGCCGTAACATCATGAAGTCTTTCGGTAAGGTTGTGAGCCCGAGCAATAATCCGTTGATTGACCACTACCACTGCCCCTACAGGCACCTCTCCCTCAGCCTCAGCCTTTTTAGCTTCTTGTAAAGCCAATTTCATAAAATAGGCATCATCCATTTCCATCTTTCAAAAATACACAATCTGTATCCATACTTACTGAAAATGTTTTGCCTTACCTTTACCCCATGTCGAAAAATCATTTTGCCCAGATTGAAAGCCCGGAAGCTTTAAGGAAAATTCCTACGGCTTCATTACCTCTTTTTGCTAGTGAACTTCGTCAGGAAATTATCCATGCTTTAGCCAAAGGAGAAGGTCATTTAGGATCAAGTTTAGGTACCGTAGAATTAACCATTGCCTTGCATTACTGTTTTGACACCCCTAGGGATGTGTTGATCTGGGATGTTGGACACCAAGCATATGGACATAAAATGATTACTGGTCGGCGTACTGCTTTTCAACAATTGAGACAACGCAACGGAATTAGTGGTTTTCCCAAACGAGAGGAAAGTCCCTACGACACTTTTGGTACCGGCCATGCCGGAACAGCAATTTCTGCAGCATTGGGTATGGCTCTTAGTCCTCAAAAAAAGCACTCAAAACGCCAACACATTGCGGTAGTAGGAGACGCCTCTATAGCCAACGGTATGGCTTTTGAAGCCTTAAATCATCTCGGTACAACCGATGCCAATGTATTGGTCGTTCTCAATGATAACAGTATGGGAATTGATCCAAGTGTTGGAGCACTAAAGAACTATTTCCATTCGGTAAAAACGAAATCCCCCACAACACCCAATTTTTTTCAGTCCTTAAACCTGCCTTACTCAGGCCCTGTTGACGGACACGACATCAATGCGCTTTTAAAGGCCTTCGAGTCTCAAAAAACTCAGAAAGGACCAAGAATCTTACACGTGGTTACCACCAAAGGCAAGGGGCTCCCAACCGCAGAAGAACAACAAATTACCTATCATGCTCCAGGAAAATTCGACCCCTTAACAGGGAAACTCAGCCCTTCAAAAACACACAAAAAACTCAAATATCAAGAGGTTTTTGGTCAAACATTATTGGAACTCGCCAAAAAAAATGACGCCATTGCGGCGATAACCCCGGCAATGCCTACAGGTAGTGGTTTAATAAAAATGATGAAAGCTTTTCCCAAACGTTGCCTAGATGTAGGAATTGCAGAACAACACGCAGTAACACTTGCTGCTGGTATGGCCAATAGTGGCATGCTTCCGTTTTGTGTAATCTATTCTACCTTTTTACAGCGTGCTTATGATCAGATCATCCATGACGTAGCTTTACAAAACTTAGCTGTAGTATTTTGTATTGATCGGGCTGGAATTGTTGGTCATGATGGCCCTACACATCACGGACTTTTTGATATTGCGTTTTTAAGGTGCATTCCTAATCTGCACATTGTTTCCCCTAGAAATGCTGAAGAACTCAAAAATATAATGTATACAGCACAACTCGGTTTAAAAAATCCCCTTGCTATACGCTATCCCAGGGGATATTCCGATACTGAAACAATCTCTTTTGAGTACAAAAAAATTCCCCTCGGATCAGGAGAACAACTAAAAGAGGGTACTGACATCGCTGTTATTTCGATAGGGACACTCTGTCAAACAATCATCAATTCCTTCACACAAATGAAGAATGCTTCTGCCTTTGCTCATTTTGATTTACGCTTTGTAAAACCACTAGACGAAAAGTTATTACATCGCATTTTTAAAACTTACAAGGCTGTAATCGTATTTGAAGAGGGAGTAAAACAAGGAGGGGCTGGGAGTGCCTTATTAGAGTTTGCCTCTTTACACGAATATAAAATTCCTGTAAAGGTGGAGGGGGTGAGTGACCATTTTGTCCCTCATGGAAGATCAGCAGATCTTTTGGCAGAGATAGGTTTAGATGAAGCATCCATTTCAAAAAAACTTGAGTTGTTATTAAATAAAATCTCGGGATGAGCCCCATTGCCGTATAGTTTTTTAAATTTATCCCAAACGAACACATGAGTAGTCAAAAACGTCTTTTTTTGCTGGATGCCTATGCGCTAATTTTCAGAGGATATTATGCATTTATTAAAAATCCCAGAATCAATTCCAAGGGGATGGATACCTCTGCTATAATGGGATTCACCAATTCTTTATTAGATGTAATTAAAAGAGAACGTCCTGATCATTTGGCAGTATGCTTTGATAAAGGGGGATCCGTAAGTCGTACCGAATTATTTACAGACTATAAAGCAAACAGAGATGAAACTCCAGAAGCCATTCGTATCGCTGTACCCTACATCCAACAGCTTCTTGAAGCCATGCATATCCCTGTGATAGAAAAAGAAGGATATGAAGCCGATGATATAATAGGAACCCTTGCAAAGCAAGCAGAAAAAGAAGGGTATCAGGTCTATATGGTTACCCCAGACAAAGATTTTGCTCAGTTGGTTTCAGAAAATATTTTTATGTATCGCCCTGCTCGTATGGGGAATGGGATCGAAATTTGGGGAATCCCCGAAGTACAAGAAAAGTTTGAAGTGGAACGTCCAGAACAAGTCATCGATTATTTGGGGATGATGGGAGATGCAGTCGATAACATTCCTGGACTGCCCGGGGTGGGTGATAAAACCGCAAAAAAGTTTTTAAAAGAATACGGCAGTATGGAAAACCTGCTTGCAAATACCCATGAAATTAAAGGAAAGCTGAAAGAAAAAATTGAAGCCTCCAGAGCGTTGGGTATGCTTTCGAAAGAACTTGCGAAAATTCTGTTAGATGTTCCTGTTACATTTAAAGCAGATGATTACACACTAGATGATCCCGATCATGATAAAGTGGCTGTTCTATTTGATGAGCTTGAATTTCGAAGAATGGCAGAAAACTTTAAGAAAATCTTTTCTCCTCAAGAAACCATTGAAACCCATACAACTTCAAAACAGGTGGATCAACCCAACGGACAAGCAGGTCAGCAGTTTGACCTTTTTGCTACTCCAGGGAGTGGAAACACAAAGCAAAATGAAGGTTCACAACGAAAAGATCTAGCTCATCAAGAACACTGGTATCAACTTGTTAATACCCCCGTGGGACGCGAGTTATTGATGAAAAAATTATTGGAACAAAAGCACGTTTGTTTTGATACCGAAACCACCTCTCTAAATTCCCTTCAAGCCGAATTAGTGGGAATTGCTTTCTCTTGGTCCACGGGTCAAGGTTATTACCTAGCCCTTCCCGAAAACAGAGATGAGGTTCTCCAAATTCTAGAGTCTTTTAAGCCCTTTTTTGAACATAACGAAATCGAAAAAATAGGACATAACCTTAAATATGATTTAAAAGTATTAAGGAATTATGGAATCCGTGTTCATGCACCTCTATTTGACACTATGGTAGCGCACTATTTGATCAACCCGGATATGCGCCATAACATGGATGTTCTAGCAGAAACCTATTTAAATTACAGTCCACAACCCATAAGTGATCTTATTGGAAAAAAAGGAAAAAATCAAGGAACAATGAGAGAGGTTTCCTTAGAACAACAAACGGAATATGCCGTTGAAGATGCTGACATAACCCTCCAACTTAAGCACCATTTTGAAAAAGAAATGGAAGCTGCCAATACGCTCTCCCTATATCATCAGGTCGAACTTCCCCTTGTTGAAGTGTTGACAGAAATGGAATGTGAAGGAATCAATCTAGACACCCGCTTTTTAGAAACACTTTCTCTAGGCCTAACCAACGATATACAAACTTTAGAAAAAAATATTTTCGAAGCTGCTGGAGAAGAATTTAATTTGGCTTCACCCAAACAACTGGGGCCCATCCTTTTTGAAAAATTAAAATTAGTTGACAAACCAAAAAAAACCAAAACAGGACAATATTCAACTGCTGAAGAGGTACTCTCTACTCTTGCAAAAGAGCATTCCATAGTTTCAGATATTTTAGATTGGAGGTCTTTACAAAAACTTCAAAACACTTATGTAGATGCACTTCCCAAAGAAATCAATTCAAAAACAAAACGGGTCCATACAATATACAATCAGGCAGTAGCTGCTACGGGAAGATTGAGCAGTAATAATCCCAACCTTCAAAACATCCCTATTAGAACAAAAAGAGGGCAACAAGTACGAAAAGCTTTTATTCCAAGAGACGAAAATCACGTCTTGATGGCAGCGGATTATTCCCAAATAGAACTTCGTATCATTGCGGCATTAAGTAAAGATCAAGGGATGGTTTCCGCTTTTAGAAATAACGAGGACATTCATAGTGCCACTGCCGCCAAGGTATTTGGGGTCTCTTTAGACGAAGTAACTCGTGCCCAGCGCGGAAATGCAAAAACAGTAAACTTTGGTATTATATATGGAGTGTCTGCATTTGGTTTAAGCCAACAAACGGACCTGAACCGAACCGAAGCGAAAGAATTGATCGAAACCTATTACGCAACCTATCCGAAACTTAGAGCTTATATACAAGATCAAATTGATTTTGCCCGAGAGAACGGTTATGTAGCAACAGTCTTAGGAAGAAGACGTTATCTTAAAGACATCAATTCTCAAAATGCAGTGGTTAGAGGAGCTGCAGAGCGCAATGCCGTAAATGCACCTATTCAAGGCAGCGCTGCAGACATTATCAAACTCGCCATGATTGCGATTCAAAAGCGATTACAAAACGAAAATTGGAAATCCAAAATGTTACTACAGGTTCATGATGAATTGGTCTTTGATGTCCCCAAGACCGAAGTAGAAACATTAAAGAGCATGGTCAAAACCGAGATGGAGAATGCCTTTAAACTTGACGTTCCTCTTGTTGTGGATATTGGTATTGGAACCAATTGGCTGGAAGCTCACTAGCCATTATTTGATCCAGACCACCCTCCTGAGAAAATTCGATAAAAAATTTTTCCAAAGCAATATATAATTGTACATTTGCAGCCCGTTGAAGCAATTTTTGACGGAATTAAATTATTTATTGTGAACACACTGAGTTATAAAACAATTTCTGCCAATGCAAACACTGTAAACAAAGAGTGGGTTGTGCTGGACGTTAAAGACCTTCCCTTAGGAAGAGCAGCAACTGTTATTGCTAACTTTTTACGCGGGAAATACAAGACCAATTTCACCCCTCACGTGGACTGTGGTGATAATGTAATTGTAATTAATGCTGCAACTGTTACCTTGAGTGGTAACAAATGGGAGCAGAAAGAATATATTCGTCATACGGGATATCCTGGTGGTCAACGAATTTTGAATGCAACTCAGCTACATAATAAAAAAGATACACGTTTGGTTGAAAACGCTGTAAAAGGCATGTTACCAAAAAACAAATTGGGGGCTGAACTCTTTAGAAATCTACGCGTTTTTGGGGGAGCAGAGCACAAGCAAGAGGCTCAAAACCCCAAAACCATTAATATTAATGATTACTTATAATGGATACCGTTCACACAATAGGCCGTCGTAAAACCTCTGTCGCTCGAATCTTTGTCAGCGAAGGAAAAGGTGAAATTACGGTAAACAAAAAAAAATTAACTGATTACTTTCCCACACCAACTTTACAATACAAAATCCAACAACCTTTTATGTTGACCAACACAGAAGGGAACTACGATTTAAACATTACTGTTAAAGGAGGAGGAACCAACGGACAAGCAGAAGCTGTACGCCTAGCTATTTCTAGAGCTTTATGTAAAATTAATGAGGAGTATCGCGCTGACCTTAAGCCAGAAGGTTTATTGACCAGAGACCCTCGTATGGTAGAACGTAAAAAGTTTGGTCAAAAGAAAGCAAGAAAAAAATTCCAATTCTCAAAACGTTAATTGGTACCGTTTTGTTTCGGCAAAACAATGTTCATTCATTTATTAATTTAACCTGTTGCTTAAACCGCCAAGGCGGATATTAGTTTAGCATCTAAACAAGCCTGAAGCTTGTTGCTAATCAAAAGGAACGTAAACTAAAACACAATGGCAAAACCAGAAGTAAATGACCTGCTTAATGCAGGTGTCCACTTCGGACACTTAACCCGTAAATGGAATCCCAATATGGCTCCCTATATCTATATGGAGCGCAACGGAATCCACATCATCAACCTTTACAAGACTGCTGCAAAGATTGAAGAAACCAATGCTGCTCTTAAAAAAATTGCGGCCTCTGGTCGTAAAATTTTATTTGTAGCTACAAAAAAGCAAGCTAAAGACATCGTCGCTGAAAAAGCTAAGGCAGTAAACATGCCCTATATAACAGAACGCTGGCCAGGAGGAATGCTAACTAATTTTGTTACCATTCGTAAGGCAGTAAAAAAGATGGGGTCTATCGATCGCATGAAAAAAGATGGAACATTCG
>JALRDC010000144.1 GCA_023262245.1 Flavobacteriaceae bacterium | reverse complement strand
GGTACGATTTACTTATCCAACAGGTTTCAAACCATTAGACAAACCACTTGAGGATCCTTTTATTAAGAACTATATTAACACTTTTGGAAAACCTCCAAAGAAGGAAGCCATCAGAGGCTATGATTTGGTTTTAGATGCTCTTCTAAGAACTGCTGTGGCAAAAAACTTAGAAAACTCCCTTGATATTGGAGAAACAGAGTATCAATCAAATCGATTCATGTATCAAAAAAATGTAAATGAATCATTTATTAATACGGCCTTGTATCTGTTGGAACATCAAGGGTATGAAATATTCGAAATAAAAGAATAAGCCTCATAGACAAGAAGTTCCTCTCGGTTTTCGTAAATTTGAGCCCGGTAGCTTACTAATTTAAAACAACCGGATGTCCGACACCAAATATATTTTCGTTACTGGAGGAGTTACCTCATCTTTAGGTAAAGGTATTATTGCTGCTTCTTTAGCCAAACTTCTTCAAGCTCAAAATTTCAAGGTAACCATTCAAAAATTTGATCCTTATATAAATGTAGATCCGGGAACACTAAATCCCTACGAGCACGGAGAATGCTTTGTTACTGACGATGGTGCAGAAACTGATCTGGACTTAGGGCATTACGAACGATTTTTAAATGTAAATACCTCACAAGCGAATAACGTTACTACGGGAAGAGTATATCAAAGCGTAATAGAAAAGGAACGCAAAGGCGAATTTTTGGGAAAGACGGTTCAGGTTATCCCGCACATCACCAATGAAATTAAAGAACGAATGCAATTACTTGGTGATTCTGGAGATTATGACATTGTGATTACCGAAATTGGCGGTACTGTGGGAGATATTGAATCCTTGCCTTACATCGAATCTGTCCGTCAGATGATATGGGATTTAGGAAGAGAAAATGCAGTGGTAATTCACCTAACGCTTATTCCCTTTCTTTCAGCTGCAGGAGAGTTAAAAACCAAACCTACACAACACTCGGTTAAAACCCTAATGGAGAGTGGAATCTCTGCAGACATCATAGTTTGTAGAACAGAACATGAACTCAACGAAGAGCTGAGAGAAAAGCTGGCACTTTTTTGTAATGTCAAGCGCGAAGCAATTATTCAATCTATTGATGTTGATACCATCTATGATGTCCCTCTAAAAATGTCAGATGAAGGACTTGATAAAGTTGTTCTAGAAAAACTGAAACTCAAACCTAAAAAAGCATTAGACCTCAGCTCTTGGAATGCTTTTTTAACACAACTTAAGAATCCTAAAAACAGCATTAAAGTCGGACTTGTAGGAAAATATGTAGAATTACAAGATTCTTATAAATCCATCTTAGAATCTTTAATTCATGCTGGAGCAGAAAATGAAACAGAAGTTGAAGTTATTAGCCTTCATTCAGAGCATTTGGAAACAGGCAACATTCAAGAGTCGCTTAAATTCTTAGATGGGATCATTGTTGCTCCTGGTTTTGGGGAACGCGGGATCGAAGGAAAGATTGCTGCCATAGCTTATGCACGAGAAAATAAAATTCCCTTTTTAGGAATCTGTTTAGGCATGCAAATGGCGGTAATAGAATACGCTAGAAATCATGTTGGACTTGCAAAAGCGAACTCAACAGAAATGGAAGTAGACTGTTCAGTCCCAGTAATTGATTTAATGGAATCACAAAAGAGTATAGTAAAAAAGGGAGGCACTATGAGATTGGGTGCTTGGGATTGTGAATTAAAATCGAATACGAAAGCAGCCGCGGCTTATCAAAAAAGCACTATCTCAGAGCGCCATCGTCATCGTTACGAATTTAACAATGACTATTTAGATCAAATTTTTGATCAAAATTTTATAGTAGCTGGAACAAATCCTGAAACAGGACTGGTTGAAATTGTTGAAAACAAGAATCATCCCTGGTTTGTGGGAGTTCAATTTCACCCAGAATACAAAAGTACCGTTTCTGATCCTCATCCATTATTCAAAGCTTTTGTAAAAGCAAGTTTAGCCAAAAAATTAAATCCCTAATTCCAACAAAATGGAAGAAAGAAAATTTGACCCATATCAATTCATAGGTTTTATTTTAATTGCCTTAATCCTAACCTGGATGCTCTATCGCAATGGACCAGAACCTGAAACCAGCCAAACAGCCACCGCCACTGAGCAAACAAGCATCAGTCCTGTTACTGAAGCCGAAAAAGATTCTATAGCACAACAACAAAAAGTTGTAGCCTATGGAAACCTAGGAAGATTACTTACTCCAATGAATTTTCCAGACACCAAATTGTTCACGCAAGATATGGCATTGGAACTCCAATCAAAAGGAGGGATCATTAGTAAACTAGCACTAAATGAATTTGAAAATTATGAAGATCAACCCCTCCCTCTGATACAAGATGGGAATACTGATTTTAACATTACCTTAAAGACTAAAGATGGACGTATAATAAATACAAAGGACCTTTATTTTACTCCTTCGGCAATAGAAAAAGAAAATGCGTTTTATGTTCAAATGAAGGCTGAACTTACTCAAAATCAGTATCTTGCATTTGAATATGTTTTTCCGAAGTCAGGCTATTTGTTTACAGTTAACTTTAAGTCTGTTGGAATGGAAGGTCTTTTGGATTCCAATCAAAATCCAGAGTTAAAATGGACTACAGATGTATATCGCAATTCTAGAAGTATTGATTACGAAAATCGTTACACTGAATTTACTTTTGGATATGAAGAAGATCGGGTAGACTATCTTTCATTAAACGGAGAAGATCAAGAAACGCGTGAGGATATTCGTTGGATCTCTTATCGACAACACTTTTTTAGCGCCATTCTTATTCCAGAAAAGAAAATTACTCAAGCCGACATCAGATCCAAAGATCTGTCAAGTGAAGTTTCACTTGAAGAAAAATTTACCAAGCGTTTTGAAACCTCGTATGAACTACCATCTTTTTCTGGGAATGTGAACGCACAATTCGAATTTTATTACGGTCCTACAGATTATAAGACGCTGAAAAATTTAGAGGGCGATTTGGAGGCTTCCATACCCATGGGGTGGGGAATCTTTGGTTGGATCAATCGCGTGATTTTTCTTCCTTTATTTGGATTTTTATCCTCTTTCCTGTCATACGGAATAGCCATTATTGTTATGACCATTATCGTTCGTTTAGCGATGTCACCAGTAACCTATAAATCGTATGTTTCACAAATTAAAATGAAGGTTTTACGCCCAGATGTAGAGGCCATTACTGCAAAATATAAGGATGACGCTGTAAAACGCCAACAAGAAACCATGAGTCTTTACACTAGGGCAGGGGCAAACCCTATGTCGGGTTGTGTTCCCGCTTTGTTGCAACTACCCGTATTTTATGCATTGTTCTCATTTTTCCCAGTTGCTTTTGTCTTGCGAGATAAAAGTTTTTTGTGGGCAGATGATTTATCTTCTTATGATTCCATATTAGATTTAGGCTTTACCATACCTTTCTATGGAGATCACGTTAGTCTATTTCCTATTTTGGCATCTGTAGCGATCTTCTTTTATACAAGAATGACTACTGGACAGCAGCCCATGCCTCAACAGCCAGGCATGCCGAATATGAAGATCATTATGTATTTAATGCCTCTTATGATGTTGTTTTTCTTTAATAACTATGCCAGTGGATTGAGCTTGTACTACTTTGTGTCCAACTTGTTGACCATTTTTCTGATGTTAATCATAAAAAATTACATTATTGATGATCAGAAGATACATGCCAAAATTGAAGAAAATAAAAAGAAACCTAAAAAAACAAGTGGATTTTCAGCGCGTCTTCAAAAAGCAATGGAGGAAGCTGAAAAGCAAAAAAAAGCCGGGCGTAGATAGTTCTTCTAGACTGCCTATCTTTGCAGTATGAAAAAAGAGCGGGTAATTATTGGTCTTTCGGGAGGTGTGGACTCTAGTGTAGCTGCATTTCTTTTAAAAGAGGCAGGTTACGAAGTAATCGGTTTGTTTATGAAAAACTGGCATGATCAAAGCGTTACTCTTTCTAATGAATGCCCTTGGCTGGAAGATAGCAACGATGCGATGCTCGTAGCCGAAAAACTTGGAATTCCTTTTCAAACCGTAGATTTAAGTAAAGAATACAAGGAGCGAATTGTAGATTATATGTTCAATGAATACGGAAAAGGAAGAACACCCAACCCAGATATATTGTGCAATAGAGAGATCAAGTTTGATGTTTTTCTATCCCTTGCTTTGTCCCTTGGAGCAGATTATGTTGCTACGGGGCATTACTGCCAAAAAAGTTCCTTTCAAAGCGAAGCTGGTAGTAGGGTATATCAACTTCTTGCGGGCAAGGATTACAACAAAGACCAATCCTATTTTTTATGTCAATTGAACCAAGCTCAGTTGGAAAAGGTTCTATTTCCTATTGGTCATTTGCAAAAAGCTGAGGTAAGAGCCATTGCTCAAAGAGAACAGCTTGTAACTGCTGAAAAAAAAGATTCTCAAGGTTTGTGCTTTATAGGAAAAGTAAGTTTACCCGATTTTTTACAGCAGCAGCTTAAACCCAAAACAGGGCAAATAGTTAAAATACCTGAAACGCTTAACACCTACGAAAGTCAGAGTGATGAGGATCAAACGCTGGTACAAAAAGCTGAAAAATACCATTATACTGCCCGTGACGGTGCTTTAGTAGGAGAACATCAAGGTGCCCATTTTTATACCATCGGTCAGCGAAAAGGTTTGGGTATAGGAGGTTTCGAAGCTCCTTTGTTTGTTATTGATACCGATGTAGAAAAAAACATCATCTATGTTGGAGAGGGTAAATCCCATCCGGGATTGTACCGAGATACTCTAAAAGTAACTCCAGAGGAGGTACATTGGGTCCGAACCGATCTGATGCTTAAACCCGGAGACAGCCTAGAGGTTTTAGCACGAATACGGTATCGTCAACCCTTGCAAAAGGCAACTCTTTTTCAAACTCAAGAAGGCCTGTATATTACTTTTGAAGAACCTCAGTCTGCGATTACTCCCGGTCAGTTTGTGGCTTGGTATCTTGACAATGAATTATTAGGGTCTGGAGTGATTGCTTAATTTTTTAATTCTTGGATTTTAATCAGAGCTTCTTCTAGCGTTTGAACGGGTTGGTAACATACTTTATTTTCACATACATAGAGGTAGGTATCTCCATTAATATAACGGTTTTCAAGTAGGGGAAGGCTGCTGCTCGTAGTGCTGCCTTGAAAAAGGGTATTGGGGAAGTAGTATTTTTGAAAATTAGAAGAAAGTTTTTTGGACTGGGGCCCAACAATAACTAATTCAAAATGCGGAAAAGCATATTTCGCAAAGAGTTGACTCCATTGTGAATAATCACTGCTTCTCCCTTCTTGGTAGTTTGGTAAAACGGCTTCTAACATTTTTTGAGCTAGATTTTGAAACTCTTTTTCTCCCAGCCATTGTCCTAACGTCCAAAGATTTTCTGCCATGATCGCATTGGCAGAAGGAATGACATTATCATCTATGGCTACAAGTTTTGAAACTAAGACTTGGTCTTTAGTAAATGTAAAGAAGGGACTTTTTTTATCTTTAAATTCCTTTAAAGTGGTTTTTGTCCATTGTTCCGCATCTTCTAAATACTCGGTTTTTAACGTAGTGCGGTAAAGTGTATTAGCGGCTTGAATTAAAAAAGCATGGTCTTCTAAAAAGGCTTTGACTTTAGAAGCTCCTTGTTGAACGGTATGATATAGCTCCTTTTTCTTTATGGCAAATTTCTTAATAAACTTATAAATAGCTTCTGCTTCCTCTAAGAATTCAGAGCTTCCAAAAGCTTCATACGCTAGGGTAAGCCCTACAATGAGTTGCGCATTCGCAGCCATGGTCCTGGCGCACTGGTATCTCGTCACCCCAAAACTTCCTGAGTCGCCACTTCTGCTTCTGAGTCGTGCGCTTGGGGTGGGCGTTGCGGTGCAGGTTGCGCTATTCATCGTCT
>JALRDC010000104.1 GCA_023262245.1 Flavobacteriaceae bacterium | reverse complement strand
CCTGGAGTGGTGTTCATAATCTCTGGGAATTCTAAGTTCCCTACTTTTAAAGCGATTTCACTTGCTTTAATTGATGTTACTGCCACTGGAGTAACACGTTCTTGAGCAACATCAATCACTTTGGATTGAAGTACTACTACTTCTTCTAATTCAACCGTAGACGATGACGTTTCGGTTTCTTGAGCAAAGGTGATTGTAGCTGCTAAGCAACATACAATCGAAGTGAGCATTTTTTTCATGTAATGAATTAAAGTTTAATTTTATCCTGCAAAACTACAGAAGATCTAACATTGAATGTTAGGGAACTGTTAATTTTAGCACTACAAATTTAGTAAAATTTAACATATTATAGGAAAATAGTACTTTTTTTGTAGAAAATAAGACATAAAAAGCTCAACAAAACCGTGTTTAGCTCAAATAACGTTTCAGAAGATGGGTTGTTGAAGGATCGTGATCTCCTTGAGCAGTCCCTTCCATGTCTTTTAAAATGGTATTGGCTAATTGCTTTCCGAGTTCTACACCCCATTGGTCATAACTGTAGATGTTCCAAATCACTCCTTGAACAAAGATTTTATGTTCATAGGCGGCTATGAGCGAACCAAGCGATTTCGGTGTTAATTGATCGATTAAAAAGGTGTTGGTCGGTTTATTCCCTTCAAAAACTTTAAACGGAATAATGTGTTCAACGCTTTTTAAATCAGTTCCTTTAGCTTCAAACTCAGCGATGACTTCTTCTTTAGTTTTACCTTTACAAAGAGCTTCCGTTTGCGCGAAGAAATTGGACATCAATTTATCGTGATGATCTTGTTTTTGGTGGAGCGATTTTTTGTAACCGATAAAATCCGTTGGAATTATTTTGGTTCCTTGGTGTATAAGTTGGAAGAAGGCGTGTTGTGAGTTGGTTCCTGGCTCTCCCCAGATAATGGTACCTGTTTGATAGGTTACCTTTGCACCTGAACGGTCGACATACTTCCCATTACTTTCCATAATCCCTTGTTGCAAATAAGCAGCAAAACGGCTTAAATATTGTGTGTATGGAATGATAGCCTCTGATTCAGCACCGTGGAAATTAGCATACCACACACTGATAAGCGCCATCATCACTGGAATATTATCTTGAAAATCTGCCGATTTAAAATGATCGTCCATTGCTCTTGCTCCTTCTAAAAGGCCTTCAAAATGATCATAACCTACCGAAAGGGCAATCGATAATCCAACTGCACTCCAAAGAGAGAAACGACCTCCGACCCAATCCCACATAGGGAAAACGTTTTCAAGGTCAATTCCAAAGTTCTCAATCGCCTCTAGATTGGTCGATACTGCAGCAAAATGTTTTGCAACATCTGCTTCTGAAGCAGTTTCTAAAAACCAATTTTTAATAGTGGTTGCATTGCTAAGTGTTTCTTGAGTAGTAAATGTTTTTGAAACCACTACAAAAAGGGTTGTTTCAGGGTTAAGACCCTTGATCACTTCTGATACGTGATCGCCATCCACATTGCTCACAAAGTGCATCTTGAGATGGTTTTGATAATAAGCAAGTGCTTCGACAACCATGGCTGGTCCTAAGTCAGAACCGCCAATTCCAATATTAACCACATCGGTAAAAGCCTTGCCGGTATATCCTTTTTTAGATCCAGAAATCACCGCATTTGAAAAAGCTTTAATTTTTGCTTTTACAGAAGCAACTTCAGCCATCACATTCTCACCATTAACTCTGATATCTGCAGAAGGATTTGCTCTTAGAGCTGTGTGCAATACCGCTCTGTTTTCTGTTTCGTTGATTAAATCTCCAGAGAAGTACTTATCGATTGCATCTTTTAAATTTACTTCATTTGCGAGCTCCAATAAAAGGGCTCTAGTTTTATCCGAAATACAGTTTTTAGAGTAATCAAAAGCAAAATCGTTCCACTGGATAAAGAAATCTTCAGCTCTGTTGGATTCTGCTTTAAAAAGTTCTAAAATCTGATCTTTTTTAGCTGTTGTAAAATGAGACGCAAGTTCGTTCCACGCCTTGGTTTGTGTAGGGTTTGTTTTTCCTAATGCCATAATTATTCTGATTGTGCAAAGGATTCATTGAAAAATCCAATGCAATCCAATTGAGATTTAACCGGGTTAATGGTATTGATATATGTAAGTCTAGATGGTTCAGGGAGCGGTTTAGCCTTGGGAAGCTTTTCCTTAAGAGGATCCACTTGTCTGCCGTTTTTCCAAAAGCGATAGCACACATGTGGCCCAGAGGTGTTTCCTGTCATACCTACCCATCCAATCACATCGCCTTGTTTGACGTAATCGCCATTTTTAACCTTGCGTTTACTCATGTGAAGGTATTGAGTTGAATAGGTATTGTTATGTCTAATTTTAACGTAGTTACCATTGGCTCTTGTATATGAAGCAGCAATAACCCTTCCGTTTGCTGTCGCCATGATTGGGGTTCCTACCTTTGCCGCATAATCGGTTCCTTTATGTGGCTTCACCTTGTTTCCGTAGTAGGAAATTCTCCTTTTGAGATTGTAACGAGAAGAAATACGACTAAAATTTACAGGAGCTCTTAAAAAGGCTCTTCTGAGATTTTCTCCCTGATCGTCAAAGTATTCAATGATGTTTTCGTTCTCTGGAGAAGGATGTCTAAAGGCGTAAAAGGCTTTACCGTTGTGTTCAAAATAAGCCGCTTTAATAGGTCCCATTCCTACATAAGTGTTGTCATTGATATAGTGCTCGTCGTAGATCACTTTGAACTTGTCTCCTTTTGAGAGTCTCCAAAAGTCAATAGTCCAAGCGTAGATAGCCGCTAAATTATGAGTAACATCATAATCGATTCCCTGATCTAAAATTGCTTCAGACAAAGAAGTGGTAATCACTCCAGAAGCCTCGCGTTCTACTGATTTGATTTCTCTTTCTTTTCGCTCTAAGCTTACCTTATCTCTCAGATCGACAATAGCGTAATTAACCTTGTCAATTTCATAGATAAAAAGCTCTGCTTTATTGATAGAGTCCTTAGATTTTAAGATGGTATAAGGTCTTCCAACTCGAATCTTTCTCAAGTCAAAAATAGCTCTGTTCTTTTTAGTAGTTAACGAGTGAATTTCAGGATAACCAACGCGGTGTTTAAGAAGCAATTCACCAAAACTATCTCCCGACTTAACAGTATCTCTAACAACTTCGAACAGATTGAGATTAAAGCCATAGTACATACTGTCTTTAGCTTTCTTTTCTTTAACAGTAGTTGTTTCTTCAAGTTCTGGGAGCTCCAATGATTCTTTATCGGAAGAGGAAGCGAATATAATAGAGCTGATCACTACAATTGAAAATGCTGTCAAGAGTAGTTTAAATTTTTTGCTTTTTAGTAAATGAGCTAAGAGTTCCCTTGCTTCCATGCTGCAAAATTAATAAATCCCTTCAATTATCGGGATTAAAAAAAGAAAAAGCCCGAATTCATGACTCGAGCTTTTTCATTAACCAACCAAACTTTATAAATTATGAAAAACTTATTTTAAGTACAGGGATCCACCCCTGCACTGACAAATTTATAAAGAGCGTTGATCTCCAAGGGTGTTTTTAACGATTTTTAACGCAAAGTTTAACAGATCTCAATAAAATTTTAAGAATTAGATCTAATGTAGGGCGTTAAAAATTAGCGTCGCCTTGGCTGGTCCCACCTCTTGTATGAGATCTTCAACCGAAAGTTCTTTTATTTTTGAAAGTGATTTGTATTTGGAAAGAAGTTGTTCAACGGTCTTTGGGCCAATCCCTTCAATGGACTCTAACTCTGAATTAAAAGCTGATTTGCTTCTCAGGTTTCTGTGAAAGCTAATACCAAATCGATGGGCTTCATTTCGAAGGCGTTGTACAATTTTTAAACTCTCTGATTTTTTATCCAGATATAGCGGAATTGAATCTCCAGGAAAATAGATTTCTTCCAATCGTTTAGCGATTCCAATAATAGCTATTTTACCTCTTAGACCCAGTTGTTCAAGCGCTTTTAAAGCAGAGGACAACTGTCCTTTACCACCGTCGATGACAATGAGTTGGGGTAGGGGCTCCCCTTCTCTTTGAAGGCGTTTATAACGCCTGAGCACTACTTCCTCCATGGATGCAAAATCATCTGGTCCTTCAACGGTTTTAATCTTAAAATGTCTGTAATCCTTTTTAGAAGGTTTTCCGTCTTTAAACACCACACAGGCTGCCACTGGGTTGGTCCCTTGAATATTGGAATTGTCAAAACACTCGATATGTCGAGGTTCCTCACTTAACCTAAGGTCTTTCTTCATCTGAGCCATGATGCGATCGACGTGTTTATCTGGATTGACTAATTGAAGCTGCGTAAGGACGTCTTTTCGGTAAAAGAGGGCATTTCTATGAGAGAGCTCTATGAGTCTTTTTTTGTCACCTGTTTTAGGAATGGTGATTTTTAATCCTTTAGGTACCAACACTTCAAAGGGCAGATAGATTTCTTTTGAAATACTGGGGTATTTTTCTTTGATAGCCAAGATTGCATACTCTAAAAGCTGCTCTTGTGTTTCGTTTAGTTTCTTTTTGATCTCGAGGGTATGAGAGCGAATAATGGCTCCTTGAACTACTTCTAAATAATTGACATAGGCATGGGTTTGATCGGCGATGATGCTGAAGACATCGACATTGTCAATCTTTGGATTTACTACAGTTCGTTTGGATTGATATTTTGAGAGTAACTCTAATTTTTCCTTGTACAGTTGAGCTTCTTCAAATTCCATACGATCTGATTTTTCGAGCATCTTTTGTTTAAAAAGCTTTAAGGCCTTATTGAGTTTTCCCTTTAAAATCGATTGAACTGCTTTGATGTCTTCACTGTATTGAGCTTCTGTCTGCAGGCCTTCACAGGGGGCTTTACAGTTCCCCATATGATATTCCAAGCATCGCTTGTAGTTCTTGGCCTCTATTTTGGAAGCAGAGAGATCATAGTTACAAGATCGAAGTGGATAGAGTTCGTGAATTAATTCAAGAAGCGCTCTTATGGTTTTAGGATTGGTATAGGGCCCGTAATAGGTTCCATTCTTAGGAAGGAGTTTTCTAGTGGAGAACACTCTTGGATAAGGTTCTTTTGCAATACAAATCCAAGGATAGGTTTTGTCATCCTTGAGCAGTATATTATAGCGAGGCTTGTTTTTCTTTATGAGATTGTTTTCCAACAAAAGGGCATCAGTTTCTGTGGGAACCACAATGTGTTTGATGGATTGAATCTTGGAGACTAAGATTCTAGTTTTAGCATCATCGTGTTTTTTAGCAAAGTAAGAACTCACTCGCTTTTTGAGGTTTTTGGCCTTTCCAATATAGATAATGGTCCCTTTTGAGTCGTAAAATTGATAGACTCCTGGGCTCGAAGGAAGCGAGGTTAATTGTATGTCAATTGAAGCACTTTCCACTTGTGACGAAGGTAGTAATTAATTGTATCTTTGTTTTGGTATAAATCACAAAAGGTGGATAAAAAAACACTGAGAAAACACTACAGCGATTTAAGGGCTAAATTGAGCTCTCAAGAGATGGATTCGATGAGTTTAGCTATTGCGAATCGACTCATAGAGCTTCCTATTTGGAAGGCTCAGTACTATCATTTGTTTTTGCCAATCGAGCAAAAAAACGAGATTAACACCGAGTACATTCTCTCTATTATTCAAGGAAAAGACAAAGAGGTATTAGTACCCAAGGTTGTTGGAGCGGAACTCAAACACTATTTGTTACTCGATTCTACTTCTCTTGTTGTCAATAAATGGGGAATCCCTGAGCCGGTAGACGGTATCGAAATCGATCCCAAGAAAATGGATGTGGTATTTGTTCCCTTATTGGCATTTGACCAGCAGGGACATCGTATTGGATATGGAAAAGGAATGTACGATGGATTTTTAGCCCAGTGTAGAGATGATGTCTTAAAAATTGGCCTTAGTTTTTTTGATGCTGAAGAAAAATTTGCAGAAGTCTTTTCTAGCGATATTCCACTAAACTACTGTATTACCCCCGATAGAATTTATAAATTTTAATAGGCTTTAATGCTTATGAAAAATAGTTTTTGATGTTAAATGTCAAAAATATTTTACATTAAGTAAGTTGTTTTTATATATTTGTAAAAAATATTTTACATTATGAAAACAATACTATTTCCTCATTCCTATAAAAAATGGTCGAGTATTATTTTTTATACCACCTTGATTTTTGGATCCTATATCTGGTTTTCGGAAACAACTTTTGAATTCTTTAATATGAAAGTGTTCTCTGTTTTAGGTGATGATACGATCTTACGAACAGAAACTACTGAGAACATCATTGGAAATCACGCCCTTCAATGGATCGACAATAACGTATTAGACGAGCTATTGACATTGATTATCGTGATCAGTGGGCTTATGGCATCCTTTAGCCGAGAACCAATAGAAGATGAACTCATCGCTAAACTACGAATGGATAGCTTGACTACATCGCTCTATATCAATTATGGAATATTGTTATTAGCAACGCTTTTTGTTTATGAATTAACTTATTTTCACGTAATGGTTGTTCAGTTGTTTTTAATCATATTGGTGTTCAATTTGATTTTCAAATACAAACTTCACCAACACTACAAAGACTAAGAGATGAAGAACAATATCAAGATGTATAGAGCAAAGTATGATGTCACCCAAGAGGATCTCTCTAAGAAGTTAGGAGTGTCCAGGCAAACCATCAATTCTATTGAGAACAACAAGTATTTCCCTTCTTTAGAATTAGGACTTCAAATGGCACAAATATTTGAGTGTAAGGTAGATGATCTGTTTAGTCTCGACTAAGCAGATTTTGGAAAGACTTTCTTACTAAAGACTAAGAGGATTCCAACTCCAGTACTGATTGCGGTATCTGCAATATTAAAGACCGGTTGAAAAAATTGTAATTGATTTCCTCCTATAAAAGGCATCCAGTTTGGCCATGTCGTATCAATGAGCGGAAAGTAGAGCATATCGACTACTTTTCCATGAAACAGTTTACTGTATGGAACTTCTGCCATCCACGAAGCAATTTGACCGTTGGAATGATTGAATATTAGTCCATAGAAAACGGAATCAATGATGTTGCCAAGTGCTCCAGCAAAGATGAGAATCTGAGCAATAATCAAGAGTTTTGGACCCTTGTTTTTAACTGTGT
>JALRDC010000093.1 GCA_023262245.1 Flavobacteriaceae bacterium | reverse complement strand
AGCCTCACGAAATTGTTCTAAAAGACCTAAAAAACTTATTACAAGAATTGCTACCTAGTTCTTTTAAAAAGAAAAACAAGGCTCTTTCAAACTCAAGTATTGGAGAACACTTTAGACACATCATTGAATTTTATCAATGCTGTTTGTCACAAAAAGATTCTGGAATTATAAATTACGATTTAAGAAAAAGAAATAAAAAGCTTGAGGAAAACATCAGTATAGGTATCCTTACAATTGACTCCTTATTAGATCACTTAAAAAAAATCCAAAAATTGGAGGACTGTGCCTTACTGTTACAAAATGGTGTTGAAAATACTATAAATAAAAAAGAAGGGGTTCAAAGTTCTTTCTTTAGAGAACTTGCCTATTGTTTAGACCATTGCATTCATCATCAGAGCTTAATTAAAATTGCATTACTTGAACTCGACTTGCATCATTTAATTAATGAAAATTTTGGCGTAGCTTTCTCCACACAAATTTATAGAAAGCAATGTGTATCGTAAGTTACTTACCTACTGATAAAGGATTCTGTATCACCAGTAACCGAGACGAACAAATTCATCGCCCTACCTTAAAGCCTGACGTACATTTCTACCAGGGCAAGAAGTTAATATATCCAAAAGATGTAGAACTGGGTGGTACCTGGTTTGCCCTCGATCCAGAATCAAAAAAGGCCAGTTGTTTACTAAATGCTAAAAGTACTTCCAAGAGCAAGTATCCAAAAATCACTAGAGGGAGATTACCCATAGCTTGGTTAGAGCAAGGAATGGGTTGTTTTGATAATCAAATGTTGCAAACAGCTCCCTTTGTATTGATCACTTTGGAATACTCTCATAACAAGACACAGTTAAGCTCTTTTTTTTGGGACGGCAAAGATTTAAGAGAAGAACGGCTAGAAAATAATCAAGCATACTTATGGTGTTCATCTAGTTTGTATGAGCCTGAAAAAAATGAAGCCTTTCAAAAATCATTTAGAAGAGAGCTGGACTTGATAGATGAAAATAACAACCTCCTAAGTTTTCATCAAAAAGTAGCACAACCCCTTAATAGTAGTATTTATTCAGAAAAAAATAGGGACCTACAAACAGTAAGCATCACTAGTTTAACCAGTACTGCAAAAAACTATCATTTAGACTACTTCGATCTCAAATTAAAAACCGAAGGGTTTCATCGAATTAATTTAAATTAATACGCCTTTGCAAAAAGAACGCGTCGTGTAGAAGGTTTTCCGGAATACACACAAGTTCCCTCTTCTGATTTTGCATCTAAAGGAATACATCGTATGGTTGCTTTGGTTTGTTTTTTTATCGCTTCTTCTGTAGCCTCAGTACCGTCCCAATGTGCAGAAATAAAACCTCCTTTTTCTGAAAGAACTTTTTGAAAACTTTCAAAATCATTTACTATTGTAATTCGTTCTTCACGAAAAGCTTTTGCTTTGTCAAACAAATTTTGTTGGATGTCCTTTAAAGCTTGTTCTATGTGATCTACCAAGTCCGCTTGAGCTACAACAGTTTTTGATAAGGTATCTCTTCTGGCGATTTCAACATTTGATTTTTCTAAGTCCTTAGGTCCTATGGCAATTCTCAAAGGAACTCCCTTTAGTTCGTATTCATTAAACTTATATCCTGGTTTGAATTTGTCGCGATTATCAAACTTAACTCTGATGTTTTTATCCTCTAAAGAGGCTTTAATTTCTTCAGCTACTGCAGCAATTTCATTTTGTTGTTCTTCTCCTTTATAGATAGGAATGATCACCACCTGGTACGGGGCCAAATTTGGAGGTAAAACCAATCCATGATCATCACTATGAGTCATAATGAGTGCTCCGATGAGTCTTGTTGAAACTCCCCAAGAGGTTGCCCATACATATTCTAATGCACCCTTATCTGATGCAAATTTGACATCAAAAGCTTTTGCGAAATTTTGCCCTAAAAAGTGAGAGGTTCCCGCCTGCAACGCTTTTCCATCTTGCATTAATGCTTCAATGCAATAAGTTTCCTCTGCTCCTGCAAATCGTTCGCTTGCGGTTTTGGTTCCCTGAATGACGGGTATTGCCATAAAATTTTCAACAAAATTAGCATATACCTGATTCATAAGTTGGGTTTCCTGAATCGCTTCTTTTTTAGTTGCGTGAGCGGTGTGCCCTTCCTGCCATAAAAACTCTGCTGTTCTTAGAAAAAGACGTGTACGCATTTCCCAGCGAACTACGTTAGCCCATTGATTGATCAGTATTGGTAAATCGCGATACGATTGGATCCAAGTTTTGTAAGTATTCCATATGACAGCTTCACTAGTAGGTCTGACCACTAGTTCCTCTTCTAGTTTAGCAGCAGGATCTATCTTAAGTTTTCCTGGATTCTCTTCATCATTTTTTAATCTGTAATGAGTAACTACAGCGCATTCTTTGGCAAAACCTTCTGCATTTTTTTCTTCAGCTTCAA
>JALRDC010000066.1 GCA_023262245.1 Flavobacteriaceae bacterium | reverse complement strand
CGGATTTTTGATTTCTTCTTTTACGATTTCAGAAACTACTTTTTCTATATCCTCTTTGTTACAGCCTGGCAGTACAGCGATACATACAAAGATCAGATTTAATATAATAATTGATGGTTTTGATGTGATTTTCATGATTTATTAGATTTGGTTAGTGTTGTTTTTCCTAATTAGGCGTTGCTACCCGATTATAACTGGAAAGATCTACTACAATATTTCGGTTGGTTAGTAACTGGGTAACTTTCATTTGAGTTGTCGTTTGATTTATTGTTTCGGTAGCTGTAAATTCCAGCATTAATCCGTTACGGTATTCTTTGTTCTGCATCGCAGCAAAATCAAAAGCGAACATTCCGCCCATTTTATCTATTCCTTTAAGCATTCTGGAATTGTCAATAGGCACCTCTTCTGAAAACCAAAAATTAACTTTCAGGTTTTCATCCTCGGCAATGTATTCGTCTGCACGATATCCCAAAATAGTTTTATGTTTTCTAGTTTTCTTAAAATGCACTGGGGTATCTTCTTCCTCTTCTTTCTCGCCAGCCAAGTCTCCCATCATTCCCATCATGTCGCCCATAAAGTCCAGAGGCAGTGCCATAACTGTTTTTTCTTCTTCAATAAGCGTGATAATGGCATTGTTATTATAGTCCCAGATTGTTTTGACACCGGGTGCCATTTCAACTGTATTCATCAAAATATTATCCCCAAAGTAGAAGTCCATTTTAGCTTCTTGCCCAGGTCCTGTAATAGTAACCGTAAGTTGCGTATCAAAGGTATAGGACGAAGCTATTTTAGCCTGTGACATCTTTTCTGACATTTTCATCATGTCTGAAATATTGAGGTTTTCCATAAAGGCAGGCATTCCCTCCTGATCCAAATCAGAATAAGACTCTGCCTCTCCCAAAGGTTTAGGGCTTTTATTTCCCCTTTCCGAATTGCCGCCTTCTAAAAGTGAATCCATCATGCGTTCGGTTTTATCTTTGGCTTTCTTCTTAACTTTTCGATTGACCGTTTCTTCCACGGTTTCGCTAACTTTTTCTTTGAGTTTTTTTAGAAATTGGGCATTTGTTGTGGTGCCCATAAAAATAAAAATCAAGAGATAAAGGAGGGTGTTTGTTTTCATGGCTTTTATTGTTTAATAAATTCTACTCTTCTGTTTCTAGCTTTACTCTCAAGACTATTTCCAGTATCAATCAACTCGGTTTCGCCTTTTCCTTTAGAGGATAGCTGACTGGCGGAAACTGAAAAATCATAAATTAAAGCGAGTTTTACGGCACCAGCTCTTTTTTCGGAAAGTGATAAATTAGTTTCCTCACTACCATCGGCATCCGTATGTCCGATTATGGCTACCTGTAAATCGGGATGTTCTTTTAAAATAGAGGCAATTTGTTTCAGCGTTCCGTATGAAGAGGGTTTGATTTGGGAAGAATTCACATCAAAGGTGATTCCATAAGTCACCAGTTTTCCTTCTGTAATGAGTTTGCTTCTCATATCTGGCTTTCCAATGGCGTATCGAAAATTGCTTAAAAAATAATAGGTATCGGATTCAGAAATGGAAGAAAAAAAGCGAACCGCATTAATCTCTACCCCATTTTCAAAAGCTCTTGGAATATCAAATACTTTTTCTTCATTAAAATAAACGCGCATACGCTGTTTTTGTCTCCAAATAGAAACATGATGCACTTTGCCTCTTCCTAAATTGTCTTTTTTTAACGATTGATTTTCTTTATCGGCATGAGTATTGAGTTGTCTGTTTGGGGTATACTTGCTATAATTTAAAAACCCATCGTAAGAAATACCTCCGGAAATTTTAAAAATAAAACCGTTTTTTCCCGGAGTTTCAGAATTCAAATTATAGGCTGGATTTTCAATGTCAGTAAAAATGATGGATAGATTCCTTTTAAAGCAATATTTACTAATGTCAAAATCAAAAATTACATCAAATTCCAGAGTAAAATTATCCGGAAACTGATCTATAAAATCTGGAATAAAAGCACCCTCTCCCTCAACAAATTTTGCCCATTTTCCAGCCACACCTTCCAACGTAACCACTTCAATAGAATTGGCTGCATTCCATTTTGCAGGCAGATCACCTACTTCGTCTTGAGAAAAATCTTCGAATGTCAGAAGTTGTTCCCCCGAAATGAAATCAAATTTGCTATAGGATCTAAAAGAACTAACTTGTGACACTCCACTTTTAGCAGAAGTAACTTTTGGACTATCAGCTTCTTCCAGCTTTTCAGAATTTTTGGTACGTTTCTTTCTTCCTTTTGGCTTTGTATCTAAAAGTGAATCTAAAGTCTTTTCTGTTTCCTTTGATGCTTTTTTATCAATTTTGTCAATAACCGTTTCTTCTAGAGTCTCACCAACTTTTTTAACCAATTTTTTTAAAAACTGGGCGTGACTTTGTTCAATACTAAAAACGGTTAAAAGCAAGAACAAATAGGCATAAACATATTTCATGATCTTTGATTTTTTCACAAAGAACCCACGAAATAAAAAAGGTTAAAACACCCGAAAGGGTGATATTCTAGGAAATTACAATTTACTTAAAAGTAACTGTACGGCTTTTAGCCGAGACGAAACCCCCAACTTGCTAAAAATTGTTTTTAAATGGGTTTTAACGGTGTTAATGGACACAAAAAGTTTGTCTGCTATTTCTTGATTTGAAGCACCTTCGTAAAGTCGTAAAAAGATATTTTGCTCAGTGGCCGTAAGATTTGGAAAAAGACGTTTTAGGGTCGTTTGGTTAACTTCCGCCTTCTCTACAGGATGCTTTATTTTATGGTCTGCCAAAATCAAAAGTGCCTTGACCTCCTCTTCTTGATAAGGCTTTACAATAAATCCAATCGGATGTGTTCCTTTAATTTTTTCTAACGTTTCCGAGTCTGTATTTCCTGTGATATACGCATAAGGAAAAGAAGGCTTAGATTCCAATGTTTTGGCAATAGCAATGCCTCCATACTTGGTGTCTAGATTGATGTCCAAAAAAACGATGGCGTGTTTTAGACTGTCCAACACGGCATAAGCTTCGTTTTCATTTCGGCAACGGAAGATATCGGTATATCCCAACTTGTTTAAGTAGGACGATAAATCTAAAGCGATTATCGGATTGTCTTCGACTACGATAACATTTGGGCGCATAACCCAAATATATTGATTTTTTTTTTCAAAGCACACTTCTCGATACTAATTTGCTCGTTCCTCACAAATTCACTCGAAGTGACACAATCTTAAACTAGCTGTCAGTTCGAGTGTCCCAACGAACTGTCGGGATGTATCGAGAACCATGTCAGTTCGAGTGTCCCGACGAACTGTCGGGATGTATCGAGAACCATGTCAGTTCGGAAACCTAACTGTTACGTTGACCCCTTTTTTGGTTTTAATATTAAGTGAGCCGTTTAGCTTTTCAACCATAGCGCTAATGATTTGATACCCCATTCCGGTACCTGTAGTTGCTGGTATTTCGGGCATTCCTTTTCCATTATCAATAACTTGAAGTAGGAACTTCGTTTTTTCTTTTTTAAATCGTATCAAAATCTCGTTTTTAGCCTCGTTTTCAAAAGCGTATTTAAGGGCATTGGTTACCAATTCATTGACAATAATCCCTAACGAGAGGCAGTCCTCAAAATGCATAATACAGGGCTGCACATCCAACGTAAATGCCACCTTTTTACTTCCTAAAATATGATATTTTATATGCGTTATCAATTTCTCAAAATAGGGTTGAACATCAACGTTTTCCAATCCTTTTTGGTTGTACAATTGCTCGTGTAGTAGGGATATTGTCTGAATTCTTGCCTGACTTTGCTCCAGAGCAGCAATGGCTTCCTGTTGTTTGAGTTCGCGCTTCTGAATACCCAAAAAACTAGAAATAACTTGCAAATTGTTTTTAATGCGATGATGAATTTCTTGCAACAATACTTCTAAGCTGTTTTTAACCTCGGTAAGTTCCTTTTGTTGTTGGCGCAACAAAACATTCTGTTTTTTTGAACGCCTGTAGGTTTGCACCAACACCGCAAGCAATACAACGCTCAACACCAGCACTAAGCCTACCAAAAGCAAATTGCGGCGGGTTTTGCTATTGCTTTGATTAAGGGTTTCTATTTCTTGGTCTTTGAGTTTATTCTCATACGAATTGGTGATTTCAAGTACTTTTTGATCCATCATATCCATATACATACTATCCAAATAATCTCTTGAGCGTTGGACATGATAGATACCCACATCTGCTTTGCCTTCTGCAAAAAGTTGCCACCCTAAATTGGCATAAGCAGCATCTAATTTGCCAAACTTATTGTCCACATCACTTTTTTCTACCAAGTCAATATACTTACGCAAATAGATGCGTGCGCTATCCAAATGAATGGACTTCACTCCAAAAAAACCGGCTTTACGGTAACTATATGACAGGTTAATCAAACAGAATAAATAATTTTCAAACCCCTTTTTTTCGGATAAGTTATACGCCTTTATTGCCCTTTTGAAATATTTTATGGATTGGTCGTAATCCGTATTTTCATAATCTGTGCGCCTTATTTCTGCCATTCCCAAGTTAATGTTTAACTCTGCTTTGTACAGCCCAGACCAACAACTGTTTTGATTTACTAATGGCAACATTTTTTCTGCCGCATAAAGTGCCACAAAAGCACTATCAATCTTATCTTCAAAAACATATTTATTGCCCTTATCCACAAGATTTCTAAACTGCTTAAAATCCGTATCGGTATATTGTTTTGCAGCAGTAAGGTGTCTGTGGGCACCCCCATAATCATCGACATACAGCAGCGTTTTTCCCAACAATGTATGCGCTTCAAAAAGTCCTTCGTTATCGTTTAGGTGTAAAAATTGCTCGTGTGCTTTGGTGGCGTACCGCACCACGGAGTCTAGCGGTTGCTCTGAGGAGTGAAAGTAGCCCAACGCCTTCCATAAACTGAGATAGGCAATAGTTTTGGGGTCTTGTTGCGCATCCAAAAAGCCGTAAAGACTGTCGGCAACGGCTAATAAACGCACATCATCGGTCTGGAGTTGGTGGCAAATTTTTTGTTGGCTTTTTTGTAAAAAATCAGATTGCCCCTTGGTTGAAGTTAAAGCTAGAAAAAAGAGAATAAAACAAAATTTTAATTTCATAGTGCAAATTTGAGACTCGGTAATTTAATAATTTTCATCCTTTTGGGTGAAATTGACAAAAAATTAAAGCTTCACCCTTATATTTGCAACCGAAACAAAAAATTTAAACGAATGTCAAAAATTAAAGTCGTTAATCCTGTAGTGGAAATGGATGGTGATGAAATGACTCGTATCATTTGGAAATTCATCAAAGATCAATTGATTCTTCCTTATTTGGATTTACAAATAGAATATTACGATCTTTCGGTCACCTCAAGAGATGCAACGGAAGATAAAATAACCATACAAGCGGCTAATGCAGTAAAAACCCATAATGTGGGTATCAAATGCGCCACCATTACTCCCGATGAAGGCCGAGTAAAAGAATTTAATCTATCTAATATGTGGCGTTCTCCCAATGGAACCATCAGAAACATCGTAGGAGGTACCGTATTTAGAGAGCCCATTATCATGAAAAACGTACCCCGTTATGTTCAAGGATGGACCAAACCAATTTGTATTGGACGTCACGCCTTTGGAGATCAGTATAAAGCTGCAGATACCGTAACCACTGGAAAAGGAAAACTAACCATGACGTTCACTCCAGATGACGGGGGTACTCCAAAAACATGGGAAGTGTATCACTTCCAAGAGAATGGGGTTGCTATGAGTATGTACAATATCGATTCTTCCATTTATGGCTTTGCGCGTTCTTGTATGAACCGTGCATTAGACAAAGGATGGCCCTTGTATCTCTCAACCAAAAACACCATCCTAAAAGCCTATGACGGACGATTTAAAGACATCTTTCAAGAAGTTTTTGACAATGAATTTAAAGAGCGTTTTGAAGCGGCGGACATTACTTATGAACATCGTCTTATTGACGATATGGTTGCTGCTGCGATGAAATGGAATGGAGGTTTTGTTTGGGCATGTAAAAATTACGACGGTGACGTACAGTCGGATACCGTAGCGCAAGGTTTTGGTTCTTTAGGACTGATGACCTCTACCCTAGTAACCCCTGATGGGAAAACCATGGAAGCCGAAGCGGCTCACGGGACCGTAACACGTCACTACCGTCAACATCAACAAGGGAAAGAAACCTCTACCAACCCAATCGCTTCTATTTTTGCGTGGACAAGAGGTTTAGCCCATAGAGGGAAACTAGACAACAATCAGGAATTAATTGATTTTTGTACTACCCTGGAAAATGTGTGTATAGAAACGGTAGAAAGTGGAAAAATGACCAAAGATTTGGCAATCTTGATCCACGGTGCGGAAATGAAAAAAACCGATTATTTAACTACCCAAAAGTTTTTATCCGCTCTAAAAAAGAACCTAGAGACCAAGTTAAAGTCTTAGTTTTTTAAAGAAGACCCACTAGAAACCTCATTGTCTTAAGACATTGGGGTTTTTTATTTACTTTACTAGCAAATAAAAAAATACTGACGATTTTTTTACCTTTACTCTATGGGATTTGAAAAAATTACAGAGGCAGACTCTCATCATAATGATTTAGAGCAGAAAAGCATCCAAGAACTCTTACAGGGGATGCATCAAGAAGATCAAAAAGCAGTAGAAGCGGTAGGGGCAGTTCAAAATCAAACCGCAGCTTTAATAGAAAAAGTAGTCTCCCAACTTCGAAACGGAGGTCGCTTGTTTTACATTGGCGCTGGAACCAGTGGTCGACTAGGCGTTCTTGACGCTTCAGAATGTCCTCCTACCTTTGGTACACCCCCAGAAAAAATTGTAGGTTTGATCGCAGGAGGAGACAATGCCCTAAGAAACTCGATTGAACATGCCGAAGACGACACGCAGCAGGCTTGGAAAGATTTAGAAAAATATCAAATCAACTCAAAGGATATCTTAATTGGTATTGCAGCCTCCGGGACAACGCCCTATGTTGTTGGCGGTTTGGCAATAGCACAGAAAGAAGGAATTCCTACTGGGTGTATTGCCTGCAACATTAATAGTCCCCTAGCTGCCGTTAGTGATTTTCCCATTGAGGTTGTTGTAGGTCCAGAATTTCTTACAGGAAGTTCCCGTATGAAAGCAGGTACCGCTCAAAAATTAATTCTAAACAGCATCACTACCGCTACCCTGATCCAATTAGGACACGTAAAGGGAAATAAAATGGTAGATATGCAACTTACCAATGAAAAACTCACAGGAAGAGCCGAGCGAATGGTAATGGGTGAACTCCACGTTTCCCTCTCAATTGCCCAAGATTTATTGCAAAAACACAAAAGCGTTCGTAAAGCCATTGCTGCCTACCAAAAAGGGTAGTTTTTATTTCCAACTTTTTTATATCTTTGGATAACACCCAATGATCCTAACTCCAAAAACCATGGCCCCTAACCAAAATGAAAAAAATCAACTTCAACAACAAAAATTTTGTCTTACTTAAAAACACTAAAAGTGGTACTGTAAACTCCGATACTGTTTTTAAATTCATGCAAAAAGGAAATCTTGTAACTGCGGACTACCACGGCAGTACGGTTACCTATGGGAAAATCATCGCCTACTTGGAAAAGGATACCTTAGAAATGCTGTACCACTGCCTGACCGCTGAAAATGAATTAAAAGCAGGAAAAGCTCAAGCAAAAATCTCCCTGACTGAGGATCAAAAAATTACATTACGCTTAGATTGGAAATGGCTGACAGGAGACAAAAGTCATGGGGAATCGATCTATAGTGAAGTCTAAAACTTGAGGGGCATTATCAAATTAAATGTTTTCGTTCCCTCAGTTTGAAATCTCTCTAATTCAATAGTTCGCTATCTTTACCCGAAATAAATGTAAAATGAATAAGGTCTTATTACAAAGAGGACTGAAAAAGATGACGGTTTTTTTACTCTGCTGCTTTACAGGACCCGTCCTTGTGCACCAAGCATTTAAAAACCAAGAACATCCCTTTTACTATCCCGTTTTAATTATTGGATTGGGGGTGCTTGTGGTGGCCGTATTTTATGGCTTTACAGGGATCAAAACCTTAGTTAATGCCCTCTTGGGAGAACGAAAAAAAAGGAATCTTTAGTTGGACGTTGTATCCCTGCTCCAGACCCCTTATCTTTGCCACGTTTTTATAAGACATTATGATCGAAATTAGTTTTCCAGACCAATCGGTTCGCAAGTACGAAAAAGGCGTGACTCCCTTGGAAATTGCACAAAGCATTAGTGAAGGCCTAGCCCGCAATGTACTTTCTGCAAAATTTAACGAGCAAACCGTTGAAGCGGCCACTCCTTTGGAGGAAGATGGAACTATCCAACTTTTTACTTGGAATGATCCCCAAGGTAAAACGGCTTTTTGGCATTCTTCAGCCCATATTTTGGCACAAAGTATCCTGGCGCTTTATCCTAAAGCTAAATTAACCATTGGTCCCGCCATAGAAAATGGTTTTTATTATGATGTAGATTTTGGAGGAGCTTCTTTTTCAGAGAAAGACCTTCCTGCACTAGAAAAACAATTCTTGACCTTTGCGCGAGAAAAGTTTGAGTTTAAAATGCGTATGAGTTCCAAAGCAGATGCTCTGGACTTCTACAAAAAGGAAAACAATCCTTTCAAGGTCGAACTTATAGAGAATTTAGAGGATGGCACCATCAGTTTCTGTGACCATGCAGACTTTACCGACCTATGCCGTGGGGGACACCTTCCCCATACAGGCTTTGTCAAAGCCGTTAAACTACTCAGTGTTGCCGGGGCCTATTGGAGAGGAGATGAAACCAAACCCCAATTAACCCGTATTTACGGAATATCATTCCCTAAACAAAAGGAACTTACGGAACACCTCGCACTCCTTGAAGAAGCAAAAAAAAGAGATCACAGAAAACTGGGAAAAGAATTGGAACTTTTCACTTTTTCTCAAAAAGTAGGTCAAGGCCTGCCGCTATGGCTGCCCAAAGGAGCCGCTCTAAGAGAGCGTTTAGAAAACTTTTTAAAAACCGCGCAAACTAAAGCAGGATACGAACAGGTCATCTCTCCTCATATCGGAAACAAAGAGCTTTATATGACCTCGGGGCATTATGAAAAATACGGTGCCGATAGTTTTCAACCCATACAAACCCCTGCCGACGGAGAAGAGTTTTTATTAAAACCGATGAACTGTCCTCATCATTGTGAAATTTACAAGACCAAACCTTGGAGCTATCGGGATTTGCCCAAACGCTATGCAGAATTCGGTACTGTTTATCGCTACGAGCAAAGTGGGGAATTACACGGACTTACAAGAGTTCGTGGTTTTACTCAAGATGATGCGCACATCTTTTGTATGCCAGAACAACTTGATGAGGAATTTAAAAAAGTTATTGATTTAGTACTTTATGTATTTAGTTCCTTAGGTTTTGAAAACTTTACCGCCCAAGTATCCCTTCGCGATCCTGAAAAACCTGAAAAATACATTGGAGATACTAAGAATTGGGATCTTGCAGAGCAAGCCATTATCAGTGCGGCTAAAGAGAAAAATTTAGATTATGTAATTGAAACTGGAGAAGCCGCTTTCTACGGACCAAAACTGGATTTTATGGTCAAGGATGCACTCGGAAGAAAATGGCAATTGGGAACCATACAAGTAGATTACAACCTACCTGAACGATTTGAATTAACCTACAAAGGAAACGATAATGAGCTTCATCGCCCTGTGATGATTCATCGTGCACCCTTTGGAAGTATGGAGCGTTTTGTAGCTATTCTTTTAGAACATACGGGTGGAAATTTTCCTTTGTGGTTGATGCCTAAACAGGTAAATATTCTCTGCGTTAGCGAAAAACATAAAAATTACGCTGAAAAAGTTTTAAATTTCTTGGAAAATCACGAAATTCGCGCCCTCTTAGATGATCGAAATGAGACCATTGGGAAAAAAATCCGTGAATCGGAAATTTCTAAGATCCCATATATGATTGTCTTAGGAGAACAAGAGGTTGAAAACCAAACGGTTTCCTTACGAAAACACCAGCAAGGTGATCTGGGAAGCTTTACGTTAGAAACCCTAGTAAAAAAAATAAAAAAGGAAATAGAGGATAGTCAAGCGACTTTTCAAGTTTAATTTAAAATAGAGTAACATAGCAATACGAAGAAGAAGATCGAACAACCCAGGAAGGGTTTTTAAGGAAGACCCACATCGGATCAACCAAAAAATAATAGCACATGAAGTACGCCTAGTTGGAGACAACGTAGAAGTAGGAGTATATGCCTTAAGTAAGGCCTTATCTATTGCCCAATCCCTTGAACTCGATTTAGTTGAAATTTCGCCAAAAGCTACTCCTCCAGTATGTAAAATATTAGAATACAAGAAATTCTTATACGAACAAAAAAAGAGAGACAAAGCACTCAAAGCAAAAACAAGTAAAATCATTGTTAAAGAGATTCGCTTTGGACCCAATACGGATGAACACGACTATGAATTTAAAAAGAAACATGCTGAGAAGTTCCTAAAAGAAGGGGCAAAACTCAAGGCATTTGTCTTTTTTAAAGGTCGTTCGATCGTATTTAAAGAGAAAGGTCAAATCCTACTCTTGCGCTTAGCACAAGATTTGGAGGAGATTGGAAAAGTAGAACAAATGCCTGTATTGGAGGGGAAGAAGATGATCATGTTCATCGCCCCAAAGAAAAAATAAAAAAGAGACGTCATGCCAAAAATGAAAACAAAATCTAGTGCTAAAAAGCGGTTTAAAATTACTGGAAGCGGAAAAATTAAACGCAAGCACGCCTTCAAGAGTCACATCTTGACGAAGAAATCAAAAAAACGCAAGCTGAAGTTGACTCATTCTGGTTTGGTTCACGAAAGTGATGCCCAAAACATCAAAGAGCAATTACGCCTTGTATAATATACCCCAGGTTTAATTTAGTTATCAACCCGAAGTAAGGCTTTTAAGTGTAATCATACCGCCTCCTTCAAAAAAACAAAAGAAATGCCAAGATCAGTAAACTCAGTTGCCTCAAGAGCAAGAAGAAAGAAAATTTTAAAACAAGCCAAAGGTTTTTTCGGTCGCCGTAAAAACGTTTGGACTATAGCAAAAAATGCGGTAGATAAAGCAATGCTCTACTCCTACCGTGACCGTAAGGTTAAGAAAAGAAACTTTAGAGCCCTATGGATTGCTCGTATAAATGCGGGGGCCAGACTCAATGGGATGTCCTACAGCCAGTTTATGGGAAAGGTTAAAGCAAATAACATTGATTTAAATAGAAAAGTGCTTGCAGACCTTGCAATGAATCATCCTCAAGCTTTTAAAGCTATTGCTGATAAAATCAAATAATTCTAAAAACTACCTTCGGGTAGTTTTTTTTATCTCCTTACTTTGTTAAAAATATATCACAATCCGCGCTGTAGAAAATCTCGAGAAGCTCTTAAACTCATTGAGGAAAAGCAGCTTGAATATGAGATCATTCTATATCTAGAGACTCCGCCCGATAAAGAAGAATTGAAGCAAATTTTAAAAAAAATTAATCTTCAACCTAGTGCACTACTCAGAAAGAATGAAGCGCAATGGAAAGCTTTACCCAACCGGAAAACAATGTCTGAGGAAGAAATTTTAGAGGCGTTAATTCTTTATCCAAAATTGATTGAACGCCCTATAGTTATTGGTCAAAATAAGGGAGTACTCGCTCGCCCCATAGACAATTTAATCAAATTTTTGAAACAGGATTAAACCCTTATCCTCCAGTACAGTCAAAGTGCTTTAATTACACCATGAAGAAACATTTTTTTATTCTATTTTTTGGATTATTCAGTACCCTAGCTTTTTCTCAACGCCCAGAAGGAGCAGCGGGTGGTCGCCCCCAAATGAAAAAAATTAAACTGAGTGGCAAAGTAATCGATCAAGAGACTCAAGAACCTCTTGAATACGCAACAATTTCTTTGATAAATAAACGTTTTCCAGATCGTATCCAGGGTGGAATTACAAACGCCAAAGGACTTTTTAATTTTGAAATTTTCCCAGGGAATTATGATGTAAGTATAGAATATATTGGTTTTGATAAAATCGAAATTAAGGACAAAACCATTCGTGCAGAAGAAGATTTGGGGATAATTCCTTTAAACATAGCTGCTGAATCTTTGGAGGAAG
>JALRDC010000012.1 GCA_023262245.1 Flavobacteriaceae bacterium | reverse complement strand
GAAATTGATCGAGTTACAACCCCCAGGGGTTGTACTATAACAGGTTTGAACGAGATGGAGCACCAAGGTTTAAGCTCCTCGTTAATAAAAGGCTTAAATGCCTCTTTTGATAAAATAAATTTAATCGCACAACAGTAAATGAAGCTATTTGATGTATACCCCCTTTATGATGTAAATCCCTGCCGAGGAAAAGATGTCTATGTATACGATGATCAAGAACAACAGTATCTCGATTTATATGGTGGACATGCAGTTATATCCATTGGTCATAGTCACCCCCATTATGTAAAATCCATTAAAGAACAATTGGAAGCATTAGCCTTTTATTCCAATGCGGTTCAAAACCCCTTACAGCAAAATCTGGCAAACGCCATTGGAGAACAATCGTGCTTACACGATTATCAGCTTTTTCTATGTAATAGTGGCGCCGAAGCCATAGAAAATGCCTTGAAACTCGCTTCTTTTCATACGACAAAAAAACGGATTATTGCTTTTCACAATGCTTTTCACGGAAGGACTTCAGCTGCTGTGGCAGCGACAGATAATCCAAAAATAAATGCCCCTCTAAACAAACAACAGGCGGTAAGCTTTGTAGCGTTTAATGACACTCATGCTCTAGAAACAGAAATAGCAAAAGGAGATGTTTGCGCTGTTATTTTTGAGGCCATACAAGGGGTTGGAGGTTTGGACGAACCCTCAGAAGAATTCATTTATGAGATGGAAAATATTTGTAGAAAAAACAATATCTGTTTAATTGCTGATGAAGTTCAGGCAGGTTTTGGTCGAACGGGTACTTTTTTTGCTTTTCAAAAATATAAAATCACACCGCATATCATTACAATGGCCAAAGGAATGGGGAATGGTTTTCCTATTGGAGGAATTTTAGTACATCCAGAAATTAAAGCAGCCTATGGGATGCTAGGTACTACCTTTGGAGGAAATCATTTGGCTTGCAGAGCTTCTTTAGCTGTACTGGATGTTCTTAAAAAAGAGAGACTTCAAGAAAAAGCCGCTGTTTTGGAAGCCTATTTTAGAAAAAGAGCAGCAGCCTTACCCCAAATCAAAAAAATCAAAGGTAGAGGCTTGATGTTAGGACTAGAGTTCGATTTTGAAGTTGCTGCACTAAGAAAAAAATTAATTTATGAGCATCGTATCTTTACCGGTGGTAGTAGTAATAAAAAACTGATCCGAATCTTACCTCCATTAACCGTTCAAGAAAAACATTTTGATTACTTTTTTAACGCCCTAGAATTGGCTTTAAAATCAAACGGCTAAATGATGAAACAATTTTTAACCATAAACGATCTTCCCGATTTAAACCAAGCAGTAAATCAGGGATTAGAATTAAAAAAAGATCCCTATAAATTTGAATCTGTAGGGACTCATAAAACCTTAGGAATGCTCTTTTTTAATCCTAGCCTAAGAACCCGCTTAAGTACTCAAAAAGCGGCCCAACACCTTGGGGTAAAAACAATGGTGATGAATTTTTCAAATGAAGCCTGGGCATTAGAATTTGAAGATGGAACCGAAATGAGTGGTTTGCGATCGGAGCACATACGTGAAGCTGCCGCAGTAGTGTCTCAATATTGTGATGTTGTTGCTATTCGGGCATTTGCTAGCTTAAGCGATAAAGAAAAAGACGAACAAGAGTTGGTTCTCAAAAGTTTTATAAAATACGCCAGCATCCCAGTAATCAATATGGAAAGTGCTACTGCTCATCCCCTACAAGCTCTTGCAGATGCAATTACTATTAAGGAATTCAATACTAAAAAACGTCCAAAGATTGTGCTTACATGGGCGCCCCACCCTAAGGCTTTACCCCATGCTGTTGGAAATTCCTTTAGCAGAATGGTACAACTGCTGGATGCCGATTTTGTCATCGCTCAACCCAAAGGATACGAATTAAATCCTGAAATTACAGGTAATACTCCTTGTGTGTATGATCAAAAAGAAGCTTTAGAGGGAGCCGATTTTGTCTATGCAAAAAATTGGTGTTCCTATTCCCAATATGGAAAAATTCTAAGAACAGATAAGGAATGGATGCTGACCCAAGAGAAAATGAAACTAACCCAGCAAGCAAAATTCATGCATTGTTTGCCCATAAGAAGAAATATAGTCGCGACAGATGAGGTTTTAAATTCTCCTAATGCTCTAGTGATTCAACAAGCGAATAATCGAACCTTTGCTGCACAAGTGGTACTGAAAACAATACTTGAAAATGGATGAATTACAGATCATAAAAATTGGTGGAAATGTAATTGACCATACAGAAAAGTTGCAGACTTTTTTAAAAGATTTTGCTGGACTTAACGGGCCAAAAATCCTAGTTCATGGAGGAGGAAAAGAAGCTACAAGCCTTGCAAAAAAAATGGGAGTTCCAGTAAAATTAATTGAAGGTAGAAGAATTACAGATCAAGCCAATTTAGATTTGGTTACAATGCTTTACGCAGGAAAAATCAATAAAACGATCGTTGCACAACTCCAAAACTATTCATGTAATGCCCTAGGACTTTCAGGAGCAGACGCTGCAAGTTATACCGCTACAAAAAGAGCGGTAGAAAAAATTGATTATGGTTTTGTTGGAGACCTAAAAACCATTAACACTCCCTTTTTTAAAAACCTTTTAGACCTTGGGATTAGCCCTGTGTGTTGTGCGGTATCTCATGATGGGAAAGGTCAACTGCTGAACACCAATGCAGATACTGTTGCAGCCGGTCTTGCCACAGCGCTCTCGGAGCATTATGAAGTGGTTCTGAGCTATTGTTTTGAAAAAAAAGGAGTACTCCAAAATATTGAAGACGAACATTCGGTCATCCCTGAAATAAATTTTAAGTTGTATAGCCAATTAAAATCAGCCGGAGTGATCGCCGATGGAATGTTGCCAAAACTGCACAATTGTTTTCAAGCATTGAAAAACGGAGTAAAAGAAGTTCGAATAGGAAATTCCATGATATTGTCCACTGAAAAACAATTCACAAAAATTATACAATAATGCTTACCCAAAACGCCATTACACTTTTACAAGATTTAATCCGAATTGAGTCCTTTTCAAAAAACGAAGGTCGAACAGCCGATCGGTTGGAGCAGTGGTTTGATCACTATAAGATTCCTTTTGAGAGAAAGGATAACAACCTTTGGGCATTTAATAAATCTTTTGATCCTAAAAAACCTACCCTTTTACTTAACTCACATCACGACACAGTTCAACCGAATCAAGCCTATACCCGAGACCCTTTTGATCCAGAAATTATAGAAGGGAAACTTTACGGTCTAGGGAGTAATGACGCGGGGGGATCTCTAGTTTCTCTATTAGCTCTATTTACTCATTATTATGAAATGCCTGACCTTAACTACAATTTGTTAATGGTGGCTTCTGCAGAGGAAGAAATTGCAGGAGATAAAAGTCTAAGATCTTTATTGTCTTCTCTTCCAAAAATTGATTTGGCTATCGTTGGGGAACCTACCCAAATGAATTTAGCCGTTGCCGAAAAAGGACTGATTGTATTCGATGCATTAATTAAAGGGACAGCAAGTCATGCTGCGCATCCTAATGATGACAACCCACTAATGAAACTCCCAAAGGTCATAGAATGCATTGAGGGGCTTAATTTCGACAAAGTCTCTCCTGTTTTAGGACCTGTTAAAGTAACTTTAACTCAAATAGATGCGGGTAGTCAACACAATGTTGTCCCATCCGAAGTACATTTGGTTTTAGATGTTCGAGTAAATGAGTGCTACACCAATGAATCCATTAAATCAATTATTGAAGCTGAACTTCCCTGTCAGGTAAAAGCCCGCTCCCTCAACTTAGAAAGTTCATCGATCCCTACAGACCATCCTTTAGTAATAGCAGGAAAAAAACTAGGTAGAAAAACTTACGGTTCTCCAACACTATCAGACCAGGCAGCACTAAAATGTCCTTCCTTAAAAATTGGCCCCGGTGATTCTACCCGTTCTCATTCTGCTGATGAATATATCTTTGTTCGAGAAATTGAAGAAGGAATTACACTTTATATTGACTTATTAAAACAAATTCTTTAACTATGAAACTTTGGCAAAAAGGAACTCCAACCGATCAGAAAGTAGATCATTTTACAGTAGGCAAAGATCGAATTTACGACCTTGTCTTAGCTCCCTACGATTGTAAAGCATCCATAGCGCATGCTCAAATGCTTGGGAAAGTTGGTTTGATTTCAATAGAAGAAGCAAAGCTTTTGGAGGATGAACTCAAAACGATTGAAGTGTCTGCAATCAAAGGTTCCTTTCAAATTGAGGAAGAGTTTGAAGACATGCACTCCAAAATTGAATATTTACTAATTGATAAGTTAGGAGACTTAGGCAAAAAAATACACACCGCTCGATCCAGAAATGATCAAGTTTTGGTTGCTTTACAACTTTTCATTAAATCCGAGTTAAATGAAATAAAGTCATTAACCAAAATTCTCTTTGATCTCTTAATTACTCTAGCTAAGAAACACAAAACTGTTTTAATGCCAGGATATACACATATGCAAGTGGCCATGCCTTCTTCATTCGGTTTGTGGTTTTCTGCCTATGCTGAAAGTCTAATAGATGATCTTTACGTACTAAATAGCGTGTTAAAAATAGTCGATCAAAATCCTTTAGGAAGTGCTGCAGGTTTTGGAAGCTCTTTTCCTATTGACCGGAAAATGACTACAAAAACATTGGGGTTTGATAATTTAAAATACAATGTCATGGCGGCTCAAATGGGGAGAGGAAAAGTGGAAAAAACGACTGCTGTTGCCCTTGGACTTCTTGGTGCCACTTTAGCAAAACTAGCTCAAGATATTTGCCTTTATATGGGTCAGGATTACAATTTTGTCAGTTTTCCCGATGATCTAACAACAGGTTCCAGTATCATGCCTCATAAAAAAAATCCTGACGTATTTGAGTTAATACGCGGAAAGTGCAACCTGATTCAAGGACTGCCCCAACAACTGGCTCTTCTTACATCCAATTTATCCAGTGGATACCACAGAGAAATGCAATTGGCTAAAGGACCTATTATTGAAGCTATTCAGGAAATTAAATCCTGTTTGGAAATGATGCATTTTAGTCTTCAATCCATTGAAGTAAAAGATCAGAGTCAAGAAGGAAAATACCAGTATATGTACAGCGTAGATACACTAAATGAATGGGTTAAGGAAGGAATGCCTTTTCGGGAGGCTTATCAAAAAATGGGGGCTGAAATTGCAGCTGGAAAGTTTACTCCAAAAAAAGACCTTAATCATACTCATCTAGGCAGTATTGGGAACCTGCAATTAGATGAAATTCAAAAGAAAATGGAACAATTGTTTTCCTAAAAGTCCTTATAATTCCAATTTCCTCTATAGGCGCGGTCCAACATTAAATTGGCTCCCGGATCATTGACAAATTGTTCCAATGTAGGGTTCCATTCCAGCGGACGTTGTAACGCATAGGCAATATTGGCCACATTACAAACCGAAGCGGTACGATGTCCCACCTCTACATCACAAATAGGTCGTGTCCGATTTTTGATGGCTTTCAACCAATCTAGATGGTGATTAGGACTTTCATATACCCGCTGTGTATCAGTGTCTTTCAAAGGTGTTTCTGCTAAAGCAGCGTTGGGGAAAGTTTTCAAATAACTTCTACTAATTTCCAAACTTCCTTCGGTTCCAATAAATTGAATTTCATTATTTCCTTTTCCCCATTTGGTATGCGTCACCGTGATTCCGTTTTCATAAGTATAGGTCAAGCCTTCGGTGGCAACCCCACCTGGAGGGTTGAAATATAAAGGTCCCGTATGATCCCTGTCTAACGCCCATTGGACGATATCAAACATATGGGCACCCCAATCGGTAACCATTCCACCTCCAAAAGGATAGTAATCACGCCACATTCCCCAGCGTTTATCTCCTATGGGGCAGGCTAAATCTGTGTGATATCCTCTGAAAGGAGCCGGCCCTATCCAGGCATCCCAATCTATATTTTCGGGGGTTTCCTGGGTAGGGAGGTCACAGGACTTATAAGGGGCTCCGATAGCAACATTTATGGATTTAATTGCTCCTATATATCCATTGCGAATTAAATTTACTCCATGCCGAAATCGATCCCATGAACGCTGCATACTTCCGGTTTGAAAAACCCGATCGTATTTCCTTGCAGCAGCTACCATCGCTCTCCCTTCGGCTACTGAGGAAGAAAGTGGTTTTTCACAGTAAATATCTTTTCCCGCTTTGGCGGCATCTACCGCCATTTGAGCGTGCCAATGATCCGGGGAAGCAATAACAACTGCATCGACATCTTTCCGCTCTAACAACGCTCTGTAAGATTTTATTTCGCTAAGGTTTTGACTGGGTTTTTTGTTCTCTTTTAGAGATTGAGCAAAAGTTTCACTAAAAAGATTCATTTTCTTGTAATCCACATCGCTAACTGCAACTACCACAGCCTCTTCATAATTAACAAAATTCCTCATCAGTCCTCTACCTTGCTTTCCAACTCCTATAAAGCCTAATTGAATTTTATCGTTTGGTGCCGTATTGTTGAAACCTAAAACATGACTAGGAACAATGCTAAATAAGGAAGCTGTAGCCGCTGATTTTTGAATAAATGTTCTTCTTTTCATCTGTAGTATTTGTTTGTCTTAAAAGTAATGAAAATTTAGGGTTGAAGTTTAGGTTTTTGTAAATTTCAAAATGCCTACATCTTCTAGAATCATTTTCTTAGATGCCTTCAGAGCCTTTGCCATATTGATGATGCTTCAAGGACATTGGATTAGTGGTTTACTAAATACCACCCTGATTGATACTTCGCATTGGGGATATCGTTTTTGGCTTTATTGTCGGGGTTTTACAGCACCTGCTTTTTTTACCATAACGGGATGGGTATTTTGTTTTTTACTCCTTAAAAATCCAATACAGGGACCAAAAAATCCCAGACTGAGAAAAGGAATTAAAAGGGGCACTGAGCTTTTAGTTTGGGGATCTCTTTTACGTTTAAACCTTCCAACACTAATTTACGGATCCATCAATCCCTCCTTCTATCAGCCTGATGTTTTGCATATCATCGGAATTTCTCTTTTTTTAATCGTTCTCATTTATCGATTCTTTTACTTTTTAAAAGAGGGACTAGGCTGGATTTTTCTTTTTTTAGGTTTGACCATCTTTATTGCGGAACCCTTCTATAGCACTTGGAATCTTGATGGATTGCCTAAATCCATTGCAGCCTATTTTATCAAAGGTTATGGTGGAGTATTTTATCTTCTTCCCTGGACTGGCTATGTCTTTTTAGGAACAGGGATTGCTTTCTTTTTTAAAAATAAATACGACAATTACCGTAAATGGACACTCCATTTTCTAGTTGCAGGTCTTTTTCTCATTTTTATATCCTCCTTTATTTTCGAGTTTATAGGTAGTAATCTAAACGTTCCCTTATTGCAAAAAGTTGCTTGGAATAATTATCTGTTTATTCGTTTTGGAGATGTGTTGGTTTTACTTTCACTATTCCTATTTTTCCAAAAATGGATGGAAAATACCTATATAAATTTTATCGGTTCGCACACCCTAGAATTGTATGTAGTACATTATTTTATTCTTTATGGAAGTCTAACCGGCTATGGTTTTTATAAGTTCTTTTCTAAAGAATTATTGTTTTGGGAGGGTTTTGTAAGTGTCTTTTTTTTTCTAGCTATTTGTATTGGTATAGTCTTTGTTTGGAAAAGAAGGAAAATAAAACCCGATGTCTAAAATCTTATCTTACACCCTACTCTTTTTTTTTGTACTGAATTGTTCAGTAAAAGATGCTTCTAAAGAAGAAAATTACATACCCCAGGGTACTTTAATGCGGATCAATAGCTATACCGTAACTTGTCAAGCATTTATTGTGGTGCAATGTCTTTTGGTTCAGCAAGACGATCAAATTGGTACTGACAAATGGGAATCTTTTTCTCAGACAATAGAAGGTTTTGATTATGAAGAGGGATATCGTTATGACTTGGATGTAAAAATTACAAAAATTGAAAATCCACCCGCAGATGCTTCTTCGCTTCGCTATGAACTAATTAAACTAATTGGGAAGTTCAAACCCTAAATATGAAGCGGACGGTTTTCTGTTGCCGCAAGAGCAGCTTCTTTAACCGCTTCTGCATAAGTGGGATGTGAATGACTCATTCGAGCGATGTCTTCTGCAGAAGCTCTGAATTCCATAGCAGTAACCGCTTCAGCAATCAGGTCTGCTGCTCGAGCACCAATCATATGGACCCCTAATACCTCGTCGGTAGTTTCATCAGCAAGTATTTTTACAAAACCATCGGTATCCATACTGGCTCTTGCACGACCTAGTGCTCGCATGGGAAATTGTCCCGCTTTATATGCTATTCCGGCTGCTTTAAGTTCCTCTTCCGTTTTTCCAACTGCAGCAACTTCTGGCCAGGTATAAATAACATTTGGAATCAAATTATAGTTTATATGCGGTTTTTGACCCGCTATGTGTTCTGCTACTAGCACTCCTTCTTCTTCAGCTTTATGCGCCAACATGGCACCCCGAACGACATCCCCAATGGCAAAAATATTGGAGGCTGTGGTTTGGAGGTGGTCATTAACCTCTACTTGCCCCTTTTCATTGATTTGAACTCCAGCGGCTTGCGCATTTAACCCTTCTGTGTAGGGACGTCTTCCAACTGAAACCAAGCAGTAATCTCCCTTAAATTGGACCTCTGCACCTTTTTTATCTAAAGCACGCACCTCAACTTCTTTCCCTTTTCGGTTGACTTTGTTTACTCCATGTGAAAGGAAAAATTTGACCCCTTGCTTTTTCATTACCTTCATGAGTTCTTTTGACAAACCAGCGTCCATGACAGGGGTAATTCGGTCAGCGTATTCAATAACCGAGACCTCAGCCCCTAAACGTCGGTAAACCTGACCCAATTCCAAACCAATAACACCTCCACCAATTACGATAAGATGTTTCGGTATTTCTTTTAATGACAATGCTTCTGTAGAAGTAATGATGCGTTCTTTATCCAATTCGATAAAAGGTAAACTCCCAGGTTTTGAGCCTGTAGCGATAATGGTTTTTTTCGCTTCTATGACTTGCTTTTTTTTACCTTCAATTTGAATATGAGTAGCGTCCACAAAACTTCCAAGTCCATGAAAAACTTCAATTTTGTTTTTATTCATTAAAAAATCAATCCCTTTAGTGGTCTGATCAACTACCGCTGCCTTGCGATCAATCATTTGTTTAAAATTGATTTTAATTTCTCCTTGAACATCAATACCGTGTTCAGAAAAATGTTTTATAGCATCTTCATAATGATGGGAGGAATCCAATAAGGATTTTGAAGGAATGCATCCAACATTTAAACAAGTGCCTCCTAGGGTGTCGTATTTCTCAATAAGGGCTGTTTTTAATCCCAATTGGGCACAACGTATCGCAGCAACATATCCACCTGGTCCAGAACCAATAATAGCAACATCATAAATACTCATAATCAAATTCTTTTGAGCATCAAAAATACAAATGTTTCTCGGCTCTTCGTAACCCAATAGAACGGAATTTTAATTATTTTAATTATCTTTATACTAACCAAATCTAAAACCTCAATGAGACAAACAAACCTAATTTATCTCGTTTTTTTCGCATTTCTTTTTCAAACACCCATTCGATGTCAAGAAATGACTGTTTTTCTGGGACCTACTGGTTATACTTATTATGAAGACGAACGTCCATTAATTACTGAGGAAGTCCATTCTTTACTTTCCGAAAATGAACTGGCTTTTACTTATTGGAAACGATCGCGTACTATGAATACTATTGGTATTTTTTCCAGTACCGTAGCAGTAGGTACTGGAATTGGTATCCTAGCTCGTGATAAAAATAATGATCCCCCAACTAGTCTCTATGCGGCGAGTATAGGCTCCACCATAATTAGTATTATTTTATACCTATCTGCCAACAACCAAAAGAAAAAGGCAGTACTTACTTACAATAAAGGACTGGAAAAGAATATTAGCTTTAAACTCATTCCGACTGGAAATAATCTTGGCTTAGGCCTAGCCATTCGTTTTTAATACCTATGAAACCATTGAACAACTCATTACCCAAAGAATACTTACCCATCTTAAAGCAATCTAAAGCCATTGATTTCGATTTATATTCTAATGAAGATTTAGGTGTACTATTACGCTTCTTAACAGCATCTAAAAAGGAGGCATCGGTTTTGGAATTAGGAACCGGAACAGGTCTCGCTCTCTGCTGGATTCTAGAGAGTTTAGATGAAAAAGGACAACTGGTCAGTATTGAAAAAGAGGAGAAATACTTCAAAGTTGCAACTTCTTTTTTCGGGAAAGACCCAAGGGTAAAATTGATCCATCAAGATGCTGCTGTTTGGATAAATAACAATAGTAAGACCCAGTTTGACCTAATATTTGCGGACACCTGGGTAGGCAAATTCATGCAGTTAGATTTAGTTTTAGCAATGGTAAAACCCGGAGGGTTTTATGTAATTGACGATCTTAATCGACAACCCAATTGGCCAGAGGGACATCAAGATCAGGTCATTCTTTTGTTGGATCATTTGAAAAGTCAAAAAGAGTTCTATGCTTTCCCAATTGATATGGGAACAGGTTTGCTGGTTCTTTGCAGAAAAAGAGGATAAGAGAATACATTTCGATTAAATTGATTAAACTTGTAATCGAAGAAACATATCTCTTTTGAAAAACAACGATCTTTCTCTCGGTACTGCTTTATTGCCCATACTTATTTTAGTGGCCCTTCTTTCCTATAATGTTCTTGTTTATGGTGATGATGCCCTAAGCGGTTCCAATCAATTCATATTGTTAATTGGAGGGGCCTTTGCAGCTCTTATAGGATTTAGGAAAAAAATTGCCTACGAAGCAATGATACAAAAAGTAGCTGAAAATTTACAATCAGTTACAGGAGCATTGTTGATCCTCTTATTCGTAGGAGCACTTGCTGGGACTTGGTTAATAAGTGGCATCATTCCGGCGATGATTTACTACGGCCTTCAAATTCTTCACCCTAGTTTCTTTTTACCTGCTTGCATCATTATTTGTGCAATCATCTCGTTGGCTACCGGGAGCAGTTGGACCACATCAGCAACTGTTGGTATTGCTTTGATTGGAATTGGAACGGTTCTACAAATACCCGCAGGAATGGTTGCAGGTGCTGTTATTTCAGGGGCTTATTTTGGAGACAAACTCTCCCCCCTCTCAGATACAACAAATTTAGCACCGGCCATGGCTGGAGGATCTTTATTTCGTCATATTGAATATATGACCTACACCACGGTTCCCAGTATAGTGATTACCCTAATCGTATTTTTTGTCCTTAGCCTGACAAGAGAAACTACAGGAGTCGCAGATACTGAAAGCTTGATGATTGCGATAAAGGAAAAATTTACAGTGAATCTATGGTTGTTTTTAGTACCTGCTACAGTAATTGTTCTCATAGTCAAAAAAACTCCGCCTTTGGTCGCTCTACTTGTAGGAACACTTCTCGGAGCTCTTTTTGCATTGCTTTTTCAACCCAACATCCTTTTAGAAATTTCTAACGCGAAATTACTGACACCCACTGTGGCTTACAGAGCTATAATGGATGCCATTTCTGTATCGATAGAAATAAAAACTTCTAATCTATTACTAAATGATCTCTTTACATCAGGTGGAATGGAAGGTATGTTAGGAACAATTTGGCTGATTATTTGTGCCATGGTTTTTGGAGGAATTATGGATGCTATAGGAGCGTTGACCCGTATCAGCAATGCACTTTTAAATTGGGCGCAAAATACCTTTCAACTTTTTGCTAGTACGGTTGGGTCATGTTTGGCTATAAATCTTACCGCTTCAGATCAATATTTATCCATAGTCATACCAGGAAAAATGTTTGCAAAAGCATACAGTGATCGCAATCTTGCACCAGAGAACTTAAGTCGAACTCTTGAAGACTCTGGAACAGTAACCTCAGTGCTGATTCCCTGGAACACTTGTGGTGCTTATCAATCTGGCGTACTAGGAGTTGGGGTAGGTGAATACTTTTTCTTTGCAATCTTTAATTGGCTCAGTCCTTTTATGACTTTACTTTATGCTGCTCTAAGTATAAAGATTGCGAAAAAAACATAAGTTTAATTGGATCAACCTCTTAGGTTTAATTATTCTCGTGAATAAGAAAAACTTATTAAATCATCAATAATATCAAATTCAAAATTTTAAATCTTAGTCTAGGTTTTTTACATTTAGAAAAAAAATAAAACGATCATGAACGAAAGCAAATGTCCATTTCACGGTTCAACAACCACCCCAAATTTAGGTACCCAAAATAAAGATTGGTGGCCCAACCAACTCAATCTTGACATCCTTCGTCAACACAGTAACAGGAGCAATCCATTACCAGAGGTTAACTACAAAGAAGAAGTAAAAAAGCTAGATTTAGAAGCTGTAAAAAACGACCTTAAAGCCCTACTAAAAGATTCAAAAGACTGGTGGCCAGCAGATTATGGTCATTACGGGCCTTTTTTCATCCGCATGACATGGCATGCCGCAGGCACCTATAGAACAGGTGATGGCCGTGGGGGCGGGGGCACAGGCGCACAGCGTTTTGCGCCGCTAAATTCATGGCCTGATAATGGCAATCTGGACAAGGCGCGCCGTCTGTTATGGCCTGTTAAGAAAAAATATGGCAACAAAATCTCATGGGCTGATTTGCTGATTCTTGCCGGTAATGTGGCGATTGAATCAATGGGCGGTAAAACCTTTGGCTTTGGTGGCGGCCGCCCTGATATCTGGCACCCTGAAGAAGATATTTACTGGGGCGCCGAAACAGAATGGCTGGGCGATAACCGCTATAGCGATACCCGCCAGTCACTTGATAATCCGCTAG
>JALRDC010000159.1 GCA_023262245.1 Flavobacteriaceae bacterium | reverse complement strand
AAATGTGGTACCTCCAGGAATCGAACCAGGGACACAAGGATTTTCAGTCCTTTGCTCTACCAACTGAGCTAAGGTACCCCGCTTTTAAGCAAGTGCAAATATAACTGCCTTTTGTCTTCTCACAAAAACATTTCACTTATTTTCTTTGTAATTTAGTCACTTTCAAGAAATAAATGATGCGACTCATTATTGATATCGGAAATACTCAAATAAAGTTTTTTGTTTTTAATGAGACGAAGCAACTAGACGCAGTAATAACTCCCTTAAAATTATGGGAAGAAACCCTAGTATCACTCCAAGAAAAGTACAGTACACTTTCCCATTGTATTGTTTCGGATGTTAATGGGAGTATTCTTCAAGAATTATTAAGAGCGCTTGAAAAGCTTCCGACCCTGCTCTGTTCAACAAAGCTCACACTACCTTTTCAAACCAAATACCACCCAAAAGAACAATTGGGTGCAGACCGAATAGCACTATTAGCTGCTTGTAGTATAGAATATCCTGAGCAAAATGTTCTTGTTATAGATTTGGGAAGCTGTATTACTTTTGATTTTTTAGATAAAGAGGGAGTGCATCATGGCGGTTCAATAAGTCCTGGAATTACAATGCGATATAAAGCGATGAATGATTATTCTGGAAAGTTACCCCTTTTGAAACCAATTCCTACAAAAGAATTATTTGGAACAGCTACAAAAGAAGCCCTACACATTGGAGTTTTTAGAGGAGTTCAGGCTGAAATTGAGGGTATAATAGACCAATATCACAATAAATTTGAAAATTTAACGGTCATTTTAACAGGAGGAGACGCGGAAAGGTTGTCAAAACCATTAAAAAATAGCATCTTTGCCCATTCAAATTTTTTAGCTAAAGGTTTGAATTTTATCTTATCAACGAATATTTCTTCATGACAAGAATCGGAGGGTTTTTCTTAATGCTTTTATTGACAAGCAATCTGTTTGCTCAAAACGGTGCCTCTTCCCCCTATTCTGCTACTGGTTTAGGGGAGCGAAATTTTAGCGGAACACAAGCCACACGTCATATGGGAGGTCTAGATGTGTTTACAGATTCCATTCATGCAAATTTAAACAATCCTGCCAGCTACGGCTTTTTAAAACTTACGACCTATTCTGTAGGGATCAACTATACAAATAATAATCTTGCTTCTGCTAGCGAATCACAGCGGTCAGACTTAGCAGCCTTAGATTACCTAGCTGTGAGCATTCCCACTAAAAGATTTAGTTTTGGTTTTGGAATCGTACCCTATACTTCGGTGGGCTATAGAATAGAAGGTAATTCACAAAGTTCAGATATCGATATTTTTAACCGTTATGAAGGATCGGGTGGTTTAAATCAAGCTTTTTTATCCGTAGGAATCCCTCTTACTTCATATTTCTCAATTGGATCGACCATTCATTATAATTTTGGAAATCTTTTTTACCGAACCGGGCAATTTGTAGAAGGAATAGACAACGGTACTTTTTTGGTAAACGAATCCAGTTTAGGAGGGTTTAGTTATCAATTTTCTGCGCAAGCAAACATTCCCATAAGCAATACATTCAACGCACAAGCAATGTTTTCTTATCAGCCAAACATTGCTCTAGATTCCGATAATAGTAGAACATTTTATACCCAGTCGCTATCTACAGAGCAAGTATCGGATTTTGTAGAAATAAATTTGAGTCCTATGGGTCTGGAAAAAACCCAAATGGATCTCTCCCAAACTACTCGTTTAGGTGCCGGATTTGGTAAAAACAAGAAATGGTTTGTAGGAGTACAAAGAAATTTGACAAAATCTGCTAACTTTAGCAACAGATTTTTTAGAAGAGAAAATGTTTCTTATCGAGATGCCAAAAAATGGACTATCGGTGGCTACTTTATCCCAAATTATGCTTCTTTTACAAGTTTTTGGAGCCGAGTGGTTTACCGGGTTGGAATGCGAACCGAACAAATGAGCGTAGTAATTAATAACATTCCTTTAACAGAAACTGGCATATCATTTGGTTTAGGTTTGCCATTAGGCGGATTGTCCAATGCGAATGTTGGACTTGAAATAAGCCAACGCGGGCAAAAAGATTCAGGTCTAGTTAAAGAGACAATAGTAGCCTTACGAGTAGGATTGTCGTTAAACGATATTTGGTTTGTAAAAAGAAAGTATAATTAAAATTGAAAAAATGAAAAATTTATATGTTCTCGGAGTCTTATTTTTTAGCCTCGCCCTTTCAGGTCCAGTGGCAGCTCAGGACACCAGTGTTTGTATGCAAGATTTATCCATCTTTGCGGAATATGTAAAAGTTAAAAATTACAGTTCAGCATTTGAACCTTGGATGCGAGTAAGAGAAAATTGCCCCGACATCAATGTAGCGGTATATAATTACGGAGAAAGGATCCTAAAAGATTACATTGAAAATGGAACTCCAGAAGAAGTGGAGCGCTCTAAAAAAGATTTGGTTAAACTTTACGATGAATGGGTTCAAAATTTTCCAAAAAATAAGAATAAAAACGTTGTTGGAGATATCATAAGCAGCAAAGCACAGGCACTACTTGACTATGATTTGGCAGACTTAAAAGTAGTCTATACAACCTTTGATGAAGCCTTTAACAAAGATGCAGCTAGCTTTACAAATCCAAAACATTTATACAATTATTTTAAAACCCTTTACGATCGCTACAAAGCGGGCGACAGTGAAGTAAGTATGGAAATGTTGTTCAATAAATATGAAGAAGTTTCGGAGAAGTTTGATTTTGAAACAACAGAGCTTGCTAAAAAATTAGATGTCATTCTTAAAAAAGAAGAAGCAGGAACAGCTTTGACCAGTAGAGAGGAACGACGCAAAAGAGTATATAATGTAAACTCAAAAGCCATAGGTACCTTTTTGTCCAATTTGGACGCTATTATCGCAAAAGAGGCTACTTGTGAAAACTTAATTCCGCTCTACAAAAGGAACTTTAATGAGTTTAAATCTGATGCCATTTGGTTAAAAAGAGCTGCCAGTAGAATGGACAGTAAGGAATGCTCTGATGATCCTTTTTTTGTAACACTTGTAGAAGCTCTTCACACCTTAGATCCCTCGGCCGATTCTGCGTACTATTTAGGTTTACTGAACGATAAAAGTGGAAATGCCGACGAAGCCTTGCGCTATTATGAAGAGTCCATCGCCCTGGAAACAGATAATTATAAAAAGGCTAAAATCCTTTTAAAGATCGCCAATAAATTTAAAATAGCTGGGAAAAGAAGTTCTGCAAGAAACTATGCCAACAAGGCTTTGGGTTATCAACCTTCATTAGGGAGAGCTTATTTATTGATTGCCAATATGTACGCCGATAGTGCAAATGATTGTGGAGACACACAATTCAATAAAAGAGCGGTTTACTGGCTCGCAGCTGATCTGGCTCGAAAAGCAGGAAGCGTTGACAACTCTCTTTCTAAAATTGCCCAAAGAACGGCAGAAAGCTATACGGGAAGAGCACCCAGTAAAACAGACATCTTTACAGAAGGTAACGAGGGTGTAGTTATTAAATTTGATTGTTGGATTAACAGAAGTGTCACAGTTCCAAAACTGTAAATGAAACTAGGTGCACTTAAAATATACTTAGGGGTTGTGGCTTGTGCCGTAACCCTTTTTGTTTCTTGTGAAGACAATACAATGGCTTTAAAAGAAATAAATAGCGACCGACAAGACCCTATAGGTACGGCTAAAAATATTAGAATGGTTTATACCGACTCTATAAAGATTCAAGCTATTTTAACCGCACCAAAACACATAGACTATACCAACTTAGACTTTCGTTATGCTGAATTTCCGGAAGGATTAAAAGTGCTTTTCTATGATGCTCAAGGAAATGAAAGCGAAGTCCTAGCAGACTATGGAATTCTTTATAATGATTCCCGATTGATTGACCTAAAAGGAAACGTGCAATTAATTTCTCATGAGGGTTCAAAACTAACCACCCAACAGCTTTTTTGGGATGCCGAAAATGAATGGTTATTTACCGAGCAGCCCTTTAGCTTTCAAGACAAGGATTATAATTTTGACGCTGTCCGATTGGATACCAATAAAGATTTTACTAAATTTCAAACAGGAAATTTGATCGGAACCATCTCTGTATCAGAACCTGAAGACTCTCTAGCAAGCCAATGAAAAGTTATAAAATTTCAGAAGTACTTTATTACGTAATCGCCGTAATTTCAATTTATAAGTGCATGAGCTTGTGGGGATATGACCAAACCCGAGCTTATTACTTTTTAGGATTTGCTGTTCTCTCTATTTTTATGGCACTCTTTAGGCGTCATTATAGAAAGAAATTTAATCAAAGGGACAATTCCACTCAATGATTGCTACAGACTTTGTAATAATCATTTGTTTACTCCTATCTGCTTTTTTCTCAGGAATGGAAATCGCTTTTGTATCCTCCAATCGAATTTATTTGGAGATTGAGAAATTACAGGGAAGCTATACTTCAAAAGTACTAAAAAGCATTACCCAAAACCCTTCCCGATTCATAGCAAGTATGTTGCTAGGGAATAATGTAGCTTTGGTTGTTTACGGAATTTTTACAGGAGATCGTATTTTACAACTTTTTTTTTCTGAAACTCTGCTTACGGGAGAGACCAGCTTGCTAATTGTTTTATATCAAACACTAATTTCTACGGGAGTTATTTTACTCACAGCTGAATTTTTGCCCAAAGTTTTCTTCCAGCTTTACGCCAATTTAGCCATTAAAATTTTTGCTGTTCCTGTAGCCTTTTTTTACTTCCTTTTTTACCCAATTACCTATTTAATTATTCAATTCACGGATGTCATCTTAAAACAATTTTTAAAAACCGATTCGGATCAAGTACAGTTGTCCTTTTCAAAAGTGGAATTAGGAAATTATATTGAAGAACAGTTGGAAGCGGCTCACGACAAAGAAAATTTAGACTCGGAAATTCAAATCTTTCAAAACGCGCTTGATTTTTCTGAAGTAAAAGCCAAAGAAGCTATGGTGCCACGTGCAGAGGTCATCGCTGTAGATCAAGACACCCCAATAGAGGAAATTAAAGCCTTATTCATCTCTACAGGGTTTTCTAAAATACCCGTATATCAAAAAACAATTGATCAGATTTTAGGATATGTTCATGTTTTTGATATGATGAAAAACCCTAAAAAGTTAAAGAACATCCTCCTGCCACTAGCTTATGTTCCAGAAACCATGCTAATTAACGACGTTCTCAAACTCTTAACCCGACAGCATAAAAGTATTTCTGTAGTAATAGATGAATATGGAGGAATTTCAGGAATCATTACCGTGGAAGATATTGTAGAAGAACTCTTTGGCGAAATAGAAGATGAATATGACACCATTGAGCATGTTGAAAAAAAATTATCCGAAAATTCCTATGACTTTTCAGCTCGTTTAGAAGTAGATTATCTGAATCAAAAATATAAGCTAAACCTTCCCGAAAGTGAATTTTACGAGACCTTAGGGGGTCTTATTGCCTATAATATTGGGGAAATACCACAGAAAGACGAACAAATTGAAATCCCTCCCTATCAACTTACAATCAAAAAAGTATCCGCTACAAAAATTGAACAAATCCTCCTTACGGTTCTAGAAACCAATTAAATTTCGAGAATTCATTAAACACTAGTATTTTTGGGTCTAGGTACTTTATTTATTCAAAGGAATAGCTTAATTTCGCAAACTATCAAAAATAGCAACTATGGCCATTTTAGGAAAAATTAGACAGCGCTCCATTTTTTTGATTCTTGTAATCGGAATGGCGCTTTTCGCATTTGTAATATCAGGAGTATTCGATGGGAGTTCTTCGAATGCAGGACCTACCGATCCCATTGCCATTATCAATGACGATGAAGTGGAATTAAACTACTTTCGCCAGTTGGTAGAACAAACTGAGCGTACCTACAACTACACAACATTACAATCGGTTAATCTGGTTTGGAATCAAGCGATTAGAAATACCATTTTTGACCAACAATTCAAAAAATTGGGAATTGATGCAGGAAAAGAACAGTTAGAACAAATCATCTCCTCAGATGATAATGTAATTAACAATCCTAATTTCCAGAACGAATCAGGCTTTTTTGATTTTGGGATATTTTCTAATTACATTTCTCAGTTGAAGACTGAAAATCCAACGGCCTATGAAAATTGGAAATATCAAGAACAAAGTATTATTGGGGTAGCCAAACAGCGTATTTACCTTGATTTAATTAAGGCCAGCTCCGGAATGACAGAAGCTGAAGCAAAGGCAAACTATCACCTAGAAAATGACAATGTAAATATCAAATACGTTCAAATTCCCTTTGATGTGATACCCGATAGTCTTGTTCAAATTTCTGATGCGGAAATAAAAAAATACATCAATGACAATGAAATTGATTACAAAAGAGATGAAACTAGAAACATACAATATGTTGCATTTGATGAAAATCCTACTGAAGATGATCTAAGTGCCATACGATTAAAATTAGACGGACTCAAGACCAAAAGAATAGCCTATAATGATGTTTCAAAACTTACCGATACTCTCGAAGGATTTAAAGAAACCCAAAACGTAGCAGACTTTATAGATCAATATTCAGAAATATCTTTTGATTCGGTTTATAGACCCAGAGGAGAATACAACAATGAGTATGCGGACATATTATTTGGCCTTGAGACTGGTGAAGTTTTTGGTCCTTATCGTGATGGAAATGCTTTTAAAATCTCCCGAATGTTGGATCGTAAAAAAAACGCATCCCTCCGCGCTAGTCATATATTAATTGCTTACGAAGGGGCAACGCGAGCTGCTTCTGATATCAGCAGAAGTAAAGAAGAGGCTAGAAAAGAAGCCAATCGAGTATACAGATTAGCAAGAAGATCCTCTTCCAATTTTGAAGACCTTGTTGCGGAATATTCTGATGGTCCTTCCAAAATTCGAGGCGGAGATTTAGGATTTTTTCAAGAGGGACAAATGGCAACAGAATTTTTTAATTTTGTTAATGACAATAAAGTGGGAAGAATAGGTTTGGTGGAAACAGAATTTGGCTTTCACATCATAGAGATTACTGATAAAGACGACCTAGCACTTATAGCAGATGTAGTGGCAGAAGCAGTTCCTTCTGACAAAACTTCAAATGATGTCTTTAGAAAAGCAACTCAATTTGAAATGGACAGCAATGATGGTAATGATTTTTTAGGGACAGCCGAAAGTAATAATTATCAAGTTCGTCCAGTTAAACAAATCGCAGCTTTAGAGGAAAACCTTCCCGGTTTGCCACAACAAAGAAACATTGTTCGATGGGCTTTTGAAGACGACACTAAAGTAGGCGATATCCGTAGATTTTCATTAAATGGTGGAGGTTACGCTGTAGTTCAACTAACGGCTAAAGTTAAAGAAGGCCTTGCCACCATTGACGAAGTAGGAAATGAAGTTAGAAAAATATTAATTAAGGATAAAAAAGCGGCCTTGATCAAACAAAAATATGCCGATAAGAACACTTTGGAAGCTTTGGCGGAGGATGATGAGTTAACAATAGAAACAGCATCTGCAATAAATCAAAAGAATCCAACACTTGTGGGAGCAGGCAACGAACCTTATGTTGTGGGAACCGCTTTTGCAATGAATCCCGGAGAATATTCAGGCTTAATTCAAGGAGAAAAAGGAGTCTATAAAATTCTTTTAAGTCAGAAAAATATTGTTGCGGATTTAGAAGATTATTCAGCTTATGCGGAAGCGGCGAGAGAAAATGCAAGCTTCACCATGATGGAAAGTGTTTTTGCCGCCTTAGAATCTGTTTCTCAGATTGACGACAACAGAGCTTTATACTATTAAAAGTTAATTTTTTACCCATTTTAAAAACCCTCAACGTCCTTGAGGGTTTTTTTTGGCACGGAATTTGGTACTGACCTTTTTAAAAAAAGCTATTCCCACTATGCAATTATTCCGTTTTACAAAAAAATTGAGACACTCTCTAGCCTTAGTAGGGACTGTTTGGATCTGTTCTTCTACGAATGAGCCAGACGAAAGTTATTACAAGCTTGTTTTTACGGATGCAGATCAAGTTGAAGGATGGGTAAAATACAATTCTGAAAATAAAGAAGTAAAAGTTTTTTCAGCAGACTACAAAAAGAAGAAAAATATCCTTCATGTGAAAAAGGAAGAAGATATTTTTATGGCTGTTTATGAAAAAAATCGAATTACTGCTGTTGTAGATGGCCAAAAAATGAGTTTTAATAAAGCCCAAGTCTAACCTTATAATATCATCTCACGATAGGGTATAACAGTTGAGTAACCTTTTTCTTTAAAATACTCAATCGATTCTTTTGATCCAGTAGCTAAAATAAAATCACCTCCCCAGGCTCCCAGACTTTTTATGCTTCCAGAAAAATCAGGAAAAAGTCTTTCTTTTACTGGTTTTTGATCAATGAATCTCCCAATCAAGCGCTCGTGTTCCTCAATAAGCACATTAAATTCTCTTATATTTTTTGAAATCCTTATGGCATCGGTAAGTTGATTGCACTTTTCAATGCTTTTTTCATTCATAGTCTTTAGATCAAAGGTTTGAACGGCTTCTTGGCTGTTCTTTTTTTGATTGAGGTATATAAAATGCAATTGGTCAATAAATGAAGGAAAGAAAGCTACCGATTTCACAACAGGCTCTTCCATATTTCTCTTGTAGAGGATAGGTCCTGCTGCTAAAGCACACGCAATATCGTATCCACTTCCTCCAAATCCAACTTGAAGTAAACGGTAAGGATTTACTTTGGCCCATTGCGCAATATTTGAAATAAGGGTAGAGGAACTTCCCAAGCCCCATTTGCGTTTAAATTCTAAACGACATACTACCAAACCTCCCGTAATGAGAAAAGAAGAATTTTCTTTCTTTGCAAAGCGTAAGACTTTTTCAAGGCGTTTTGCAACCCCTTTATCAGAGGTGTTTAGTAATCTGAGCGAGGAAGTTTCATATTCTGCTTCAAACCAAAGCTTGGCTTTTTCATCATAGCTCTTCCATTGAAGCAGCGCAGTAGCATCCGGTATATACTCTAAAAATTGTCCTTTTTTACAGGGTATAGCAAGTGCTTTTGCTCCAGCAAGGACTGCATACTCAGAGGTTAGCAATAGTTTTCCATGGCTGTAAAAGGAATCCATGCTATTATTCATTGTTTTTTAAAAAATGGTCAACTGCCTGTACGGAAACTTGTTTGGTTTTAAAATGGTTTATTGCAGCATGTTTTTGACTTTCAGAAGCTTGAAATTGATTGAGGATGTTTAACAAATGCATTTTCATATGCCCTTTTTGAATCCCGGTTGTAATCAAAGACCTCAAGGCTGCAAAGTTTTGTGCTAAGCCTGCCACGGCTACAATTTTCATTAGTTCTTCAGCAGAGGGTTGCCCCAAAAGTTCCATACACCAACCAACCATTGGATGCAATTTGGTAAGTCCTCCTACAGTACCAAGTGCTAAAGGCAGGCTTAACTCCATAACAAACTGACCGTCTTTTATACTGGCGTCACTTAATGAACGGTATTGTCCTGAACGTGAGGCATAAGCGTGCACTCCAGCCTCTACGGCTCTAAAATCATTTCCCGTTGCTATGATAAGCGCATCTACTCCGTTCATGATTCCTTTGTTGTGGGTTACTGCTCGATAAGGCTCACATTTGGCAATAGCTACCGCTTGTACCATTTTCCTTGCAAAACTAGCGCCGTCAATACCATTTTTTTCAAGAATAAAATCCTCCACAGGACAGCTTATACTAGCCCGTACAATACAATCAGGCACATAGTTTGATAGAATACTCATTAGTATTTCAAGGGTACCTTCTTCTTCAGAAATGAGTTGATCTTTTTCAGCAAAAAGGAGTAAGGATTTTGCCAACTGTTCAAGACAGGAATTAATAAAATTGGCACCCATGGCGTCAGCCGTTTTAAAATGCACATGTAATTGGTAATAGTTTGGGAGAAGGTCAGTTTTATTGACCAAATTGACTTTTGTAATTCCACCCCCTCGAGCTTCCATATTTTTGGTAAGCGTTTTTACCGTTTGAAGGATGTCTGTTTTTCTGCTTTGAAAAAAACGCTCCAAAACTTCGGATTTTCCCGGGTATAAAAAATGAACTTGCCCCACTTTTTGGGTATTGATGACTTCAGCTTTAAACCCTCCTCGTGTACTCCAGAATTTTGCTGCATTTCCTGCTGCAGCAACTACAGAGCTTTCTTCAATTACCATAGGAATAGTATATTCCTTATTGTTAATTAAAAAATTAGGTGCCACCCCTAAAGGCAAATAAAAATTTGAAAGCGTATTTTCTATGAATTCATCATGGCGACCTTGAAGCTCTGGATTTACATTCCAATACGACTCCAGTTGTTGTTTTGCTTCTTCAGGATTTTTAAAATGAGTTTTGGTAATCCAATCAATTTTTTCCGATTTTGTTAGTTTGGAAAAGCCTTCAATCTTTTTACTCATCTTAAATTTTTTACAAAGATACTGATTTTAGACCCCTTCAAAAATTTTGATTGTGGCATTTTTACTAAATTGCCAAGGCTGTAGTTGTGATGATTTGAAGGGTTTTATGACCCCCAAATCTATAATGGCTAACTTTAAATCAATTTATTAAAACACATTTTTATTGATGGCAAATTCCATTTTACAAACTAAAGAAGAAACCCTTTTTGGACACCCAAAAGGATTGTTCTACTTATTTTTTGCTGAGCTATGGGAACGTTTTAGTTTTTATGGAATGCGAGCACTTTTGACACTTTACATGGTTAATGTAATCTTTGAGGAGCTTGTAGAGAGAGATTTTGCCGCAGCTGCTGTTTATGCTTCATACGGGTCTTTGGTTTATGCGTCAACAGTTGTAGGCGGACGAATTTCAGATTCTATTTTAGGCTTTCGAAAATCCATTTTTCTTGGGGGAATTCTAATGGCATTGGGGCATTTTGTTTTGGCTATTGAAAACGATTATACTTTTTTCTTGGCTTTGGGTTTTATTGTTGTTGGAAATGGATTTTTTAAACCAAACATTTCCACTTTTGTTGGATCATTATATCAAGAAAAAGATCCTAGAAAAGACTCAGGATTTACCATTTTTTATATGGGGATTAACATCGGAGGATGGATTGCTCCCTTACTCTGCGGATGGCTAGGGAGTTCCTATGGCTGGCATTACGGTTTTGGGCTTGCTGGTTTTGGGATGTTAACGGGTCTTCTTTTCTTTTGGAGAGGAATTAGTGCCGGGGTATTTGGGAAAAATGGCTTAGCTCCTTCTGAAGAACTACTTAAAGAAAAAATAATTGGTATTAATAGAGGAAATTGGATTTCAATACTTGCTTTTCTTTCGGCTCCTTTGATCGCCATCTTATTGGCCAGCTATAAATCTTTAGGAAATGAAGGTTTATTTGAAGATCAAAATATTGTCAATATAATATTTAAGATCGTAGGTATTTTTATTTTAGGATACTTAGCATTTATATTAAGTAAAGTTAACTATGAAGAGCGAAAAAAACTTTTTGTAGCCATTGCTATCACACTTTTTATGACCCTTTTTTGGGGATTTCATGAACTTTCGGGAAGTGTGATTACTCTTTTTGCTGCACGCAATGTGAGTCTAACTCTTTTAGATGCAGCACAAACAAATTCCCTTAATTCTATGTTCATCATTATTTTGGCGTTACCCATTTCTTGGATGTGGACCGCATTGAATAAAAGAAAAATAAATCCTAGGACTCCCTATAAATTTGGTTTTGGCTTACTTATTGCAGGATTGAGTTTTTTAGTGTTAGCAATTAGCGGAAATGCTGCTGATCAAGACGGCTTAGTCCCATTTAGTTACTTATTGCTTATGTATTTTTTACTTTCAATAGGAGAGTTGTTTATGTCTCCGGTAGGCTTATCTAAAATTACAGATCTTTCCCCGCAAAGAATTGTAGCCTTTATGATGGGGGTTTGGTTTCTTTCCTCAGCTTATGCTTTTCAATTGGTAGGCTTTATAGGAAAACAACTAGCCATTGAAAGTGACTCAACTAATGTAGGAGGTCTTGAAACATTGGAGGTATATATTGGAGGATTTAGTTTAATTTCGCAATATGCGATTGGTGCAGGAATTTTAGTTTTGATTTTTGCGCCTTTTCTAAAAAAGTTAATGGGAAATATTCATTAAAATTAGATAATATGAAATTGATGTTGTTGTTTATTTGTTTTTCTTTGAGTGCATTGCAGGCTCAAAATATTCAATGGATGACACTTGCCGAAGCAAGGGAAGCCCAAAAAAAAGTACCCAAAAAAATCTTTATGGACGTTTATACGGACTGGTGTGGCCCTTGTAAGTTATTAGATAAAAACACATTTCAAAACCCGGATGTTTCTCGATATATCTCTGAGCATTATTATGCAGTAAAGTTTAATGCCGAAGGTCAAGAAGAAATAAACTTTTTTGATCAAACTTTTACAAATCCTAATTATGACCCCAATCGAAAAGGCCGAAATGCAACGCATCAGTTTACCCAATTTTTAGGTGTTAAAGGCTATCCTACGATGGTTTTTTTTAGCGAAAATGGGGATCCAATCATGCCTTTAGTGGGATATCAAAAACCCAGACAAATTGAACTCTTTTTAAAAATGATAAAACAGGGAGATTATCAAGTGTTTTCAAAACCAGAAGATTTCGAAAACTACCGCAAAAATTTTGTTCCAAAGTTCAGAGGCTAATCCTTAAAGCCCCTTTTTTTCTTGTATCATATAAAGAAATACCTTTTTTAAGGCAGCTTTGTTCCCATCGGTCTACAAACCATGGCGCATTTGATCCGTCTGCAATAACCATTTTTGGGTCATATGTTTCTAATAGTCGGTCCAGATTTATTTTGGGATTCTTTTGAAGTAGAATGTAGGCAGGCTTAAAATCAGAAAGTTCAAATAGCTGATCGTCTTGAAGTATCAAAAGTCTCAATTCGGAATGAATATAAATATTTTGAATTGCTAATTCTTCTGATCCAAACAGTAGCTGGGAAGATTTAAAATCATTAATAACAGATTTAGTCTTGTTAGGATTTGAACTTTTGTAGTACAAAACACCATTTCTTAAGTGCCCAAATAAAGATTCTTGGTGTTGGTGAAAAACCCAAAAGGCCTCTTCTTTTTTTGTTTTTTTGTATTCTAAGTTTATAAAAAAAAGTAAAGTAGAAATTGCAAGGAATAGTGACACAACGTAATTGAATCGTTTCCGCTCCAATAAAAAAATTAGGAAAAAAAGTAACACATAAACCGTTAATGTGTAGGACAATGGGAAAAAAAGTGCTTCCCACTGAAAAGGATCATTTCTAGCAATCCAACCTACGGTTTTATTTAAAAGAGAAACCGATCCGTCAAAAAAGGAAATAATACCTTTAGGTAAAAATCCCGTTAGAAGTAGTATAAAAACACCAATAGCAAGACTTAAAAAGATCCCAAAAAAAGGAACAATCAAAACGTTACTGAATAAAAATAAACTTGGGAATTGATGAAAATAAAAGACGCTTATCGGTCCAACAGCAATTTGAGCAGCAAGACATACAGTTATCCAACCCCATATTTTTTTCATAAGGAGTTGTTTTGGTTCATAAAACTTTTGAAGTATGGGGTGGATCCAAAGGATTCCCAAAACAGCTAAAAAACTAAATTGAAACCCTATTTCACGTAAATAGGGAGGGTGAACCAATAGTAAGAGCAATAGGGAAACAACGGTGAAATGAAAGCTATTTTTACCTTGATTAATAAACCTACCAATTGTAAAAAAAGAAAATAGAGTAACAGCTCGAACAACTGAAGCAGGCAAACCTACAAAGAGAGCGAATGTCCAAAGAAAGCAAACAACTAAAACTAGTCGGAGGGTAGCGCCAAATCGAATCCACTTAAGAGGGATTAAGATAACAAGTAAAAGTTCAACAATTAACCCAATGTGTAAACCAGAAAGTGCTAGCAAGTGAATGATTCCTGCTTTGGCATATTGATCTAATTGCTCAGAGCCAATAGAACTCCTTTCAGCTAATAGTATAGCTTGAAGCATTGCTTTTGCTTCTTCATTCAGCATGCTTGATTGAATTTTTATTTTAGCTTTTTCATAATATTGATCCAAACGATTTCTGAGGTTGTTTTCAGGGAACGTCAATGTGTAATAATTACCGGGAGTCAGTTCAATTTGATTATAGATCGCTTGATTTTCTAAATAGCTTTTATAGGAAAAAGCACCAGGATTTTTTGCCTCAGCTATTGATTCAAATGTTGCTGAAGTCAAAATAAACTGACCTCTGACACAAGGAACCTGAACGGTATCCTTTTTTTGGTAGATTAGTAATTTACCTGATGTTGTTTTATCTTCTATTTGAATGAGTTCGCCTTCATAGGAATAGGAAAAAGAATTTTCATGTTTTTTTTCAAGAATTTTGATTTTTTTTAAAGGGACTGTTGTATTCAGCTTCAAATTGAGATAATGCGAAGTATTTAGCGTATAGTAGGATTGAAAATTGAGATATCCTACACAAAAAAAACACGCATAAAGCGGTAAGCTTTTCATCGCTTTTAAATTCTTTCTTAATAAAAAGAATCCCGATAAAAGGAGGAAGAGTAGCAAAGGAATCAGAATCCAAGAAATACCATTAAAAGAATGATAACAAATTCCTCCTAGAATAAAAAGACCTACTAAAGGATAAAGTATGGATCGGGGCAGATGCATCTTCTAAAAATACAAGGATTTTTAAATAAAAAAGAAGTTTTTTAAGAATGCTTTATTGCTTTAACTATGAGTTGTGCAGTAGTTTTACTGGCACCAGGACCTCCCAATTCTCTTTTTAAAGTTTGATAGTCTTCTCCAAGCGTTTCTAAATTTTCTTCTTTTAAAAGGTGATTCAAATGCTGGATCAGATTTTTAGTAGTACAAGCGTTTTGAATCAGTTCAGTCACAGCGGCTTTATCAAGTATTAAGTTTACTAGAGAAATGTATTTGAGTTTTATGAGATTCTTTCCAACCCAATAATTGAATCTATTGCTTTTATAACACACCAACTGAGGAACACCTAGTAACGCAGCTTCCAATGTAGCTGTTCCACTGGTTATAAGGGCTGCAGTACTGTTTTTTAAGAGCTGATGGGTTTTTGAATAAAGAATTTTAATATTTGTTTTTTGGAGAAGGGGAGTATAGCGCTCCGGTGATATTCCAGGAGCAGCTGCTATGATGAATTGATATTTTTCCAAATGCTCCGCTACTTTGACAAACAGAGGTAAAATCTTTTTAATTTCCTGAAATCTACTCCCTGGTAAAAGAGCGATAATGGGTTTTTTGGTTTCCAGATTGTTAGAGGCATAAAAATCATTTTCAGTTTTGATATTTTGAATTTGATCTATGAGCGGGTGCCCAACAAAGTGAACAGAAAATTGATGTTTTGATTTAAAATAGTTTTCTTCAAAAGGGAGAATCACATATAGTGCATCCAGAATACGTTTCATTTGGTGGACTCTATTTTCTTTCCAAGCCCATACTTGCGGACTGATATAATAGTGATTCTTAAACCCTTTTTTCTTTGCCCATTTAGCAATTCTAAGATTGAATCCTGGATAATCAATATAAATTATTACATCGGGATTTGTCTGGAGGATGTCCTTTTTGCATAGCTTGATATTTCCTAAAATTGTGGGTAGGTTGTAAAGTACTTCCCAAAATCCCATAAAAGCAAGTGTTTTGTAATGTTTAACTAGTTGTACACCCTCTTTTTCCATTAAATCACCTCCCCAAGCTCTAAACTGAGCTTTAGGATCTAAAGTTTTGAGTGCACGAATAAGATAAGATCCATGAAGATCTCCTGAGGCCTCACCAGAAATAAGATAATACTTCACAGGCTCAATCGGGATTAGGTGTTCAATTTCAAAAAAGCAATAAGTAAAACTAAGGCAAGAGAAATAGCAACCAACCCCGCAGCAAAGGCAAACTTATTTTTACGTAAAGCAATGAAAAAGATCGGCAGATTTATTAGGGCAGCTAACGAAATAAGCCCCCCTAAACGCTTTTGCCTGTATAATCCATTTATACTGTCTTCTAGGGAGGCATCAGAAAGCAAAAAAAATAGTAAAAGCACTCCAAAGCTTGTCCAAAGAAGTCCCGTAATGATCCCCCAAAAAAAATATTTATCTTTTATAAATTCCATGTGTTGAGTTGTTGAATACTGTGATGAGCAGTAAGGTCAAATTGTGTAGGGACAATAGAAATATATCCCTTGCTCAGAGCCCATTCGTCTGTGTCCTCTCCTTTATCTTCGTTAATAAAATTACCCGTAAGCCAATAGTATTCTCTTCCCATAGGGTTGGTTCTTTTATCAAATTCTTCAACCCAGTTGGCTTTCGCTTGTCTACAAATTTTTATGCCTTTTATTTCTTGTTCTTTTAATTTGGGAAAATTAACATTGAGAATGACGTCTTTGGGAATTTTATTTTTTAAAGATTCGAGAGTAATTTGACGAATGAATTTTTTTAGTGGAGTAAAATCTGCATTCCATCGATAATCTAAAAGAGAAAATCCGATCGCAGGAATCCCTTCAATACCCGCCTCCATTGCGGCGCTCATGGTGCCAGAATAAATCACGTTTATGGAGGAATTAGAGCCGTGATTAATACCCGAAACGCACAAATCAGGTTTGCGATCTAATAACTCATTAACAGCTAATTTTACACAGTCTGCTGGTGTCCCAGAACAACTGTATTCTTGTTGTGGACCGTCGGTCACATTAATTTTATCACAATATAGCGTAGAATTTATAGTAATAGCGTGACCCATAGCAGATTGTGGGGAGTCCGGTGCAACTACTACAACTTCGCCTATTTCATTCATGATTTCAATTAGCATTCTGATTCCAGGTGCTGTTATGCCATCATCGTTGGTAACTAAAATAAGCGGTTTTTTATTCATAAGGCTTGTTTAATGGCTAAAGTAAGAAATCTTTCCTCTCTTTCTTTTAAAACAATATTAACAAAACTGTTTTAGAATATGCTTATATTTAAAGGCTGTGAAATCAAGAACTAAAATCACCCCTATGAAGAATTATATTTGGATCTTATCATTCATTTTAGTGAGTGGGTTCGTTTTTGGAATTACTCTAAAAGACGAAGACCCGAACAAAGACAAACTTTTACTAGAAATCATTTCCTATGTCTTAGACAGAGGGCATTATGATCCCAAGGAAATTAACGATGACTTTTCCGAAAATGTCTTCATGAACTATTTGGAAAATCTAGATGGGCAGCGTCGTTTTTTCCTCAATGCAGATATTCGGAGTTTTGAAACCTACCGTTATAAAGTAGATGACGAATTAAAAAATGCCCAAATAAATTTCTTTAACCTTACCTACAATAAGCTGGTTGAGCGGATGAAGCAAGTAGAAGAATTCTATAAAGAGTTACTTGAGAGGCCTTTTGACTTTAATAAAAAAGAGGAAATCAATCTTGATTACGAAAACGCTTCCTACGCCAAAAGTATTCCTGAATTAAAAATGATTTGGCGTAAGCGCTTCAAACTAAATGCCTTAGAAACATTCACCACTAAGAAAGAAGAAGAAATTCAAAAGAAAGAACAAGATGAAACTTATGAAATCCTCTCCGATGAAAAATTAGAAGAGATTTCACGCGGAGACATCTTGGAAAATATGACCTACTTTTTTGAAAACTACAACGACTTAGGACGTAAAGATTGGTTCTCAATTTATATAAATTCTATTGTTGTTCAATTTGATCCCCACACTTATTATTTAGCTCCTAGAGATAAAGACAATTTTGATATGTCCATATCTGGAAAGTTTGAAGGTATTGGAGCTCGTTTAAATAAGCGAAATCAACAAATTAAAGTGGTAGAAATCATTTCTGGAGGTCCCGTTTGGAGAGACAACCTTTTGGAGATAGGAGATGCTATTTTAAAAGTTAGACAAGCCGACGAAGAAGAGGCTATAGACATTTCGGGAATGGTCATTGACGATGCAGTTAAACTTATAAAAGGACCTAAAGGAACTCAAGTGTTCTTAACTATTAAGCGTGTGGAGGGAAACATAGAAGAAGTTGCCATTACCAGAGATGTAGTTGAGCTTGAAGAAACCTACGCTAAATCAACTTTAATTAAAGATGATTCAGGGGATTATGGTTTAATAGAACTACCCAAGTTTTATATAAATTTTGATAATTATAACGAGCGTAATGCAGCAACAGATGTAAAGAAAGAATTGGAACAACTCAAACGAAAGAATGTGAAAGGAATCATTCTGGATTTAAGAAATAATGGAGGAGGTTCCTTAAAAACGGTCGTTGATATGACGGGATATTTTATAGATGAAGGGCCTGTTGTACAAGTGAAAAGTACAGGAGGTAGAAAAGAGGTCTTAAATGATGAAGATCCCTCTGTTGTATGGGACGGACCACTAGTAATACTTGTAAATGAATTTTCAGCTTCTGCCTCAGAAATTATTGCTGCCGCTCTTCAAGATTACAAACGTGCAATCATATTGGGCAGTAAACAAACCTTTGGCAAAGGAACAGTTCAAAACATTGTGGACCTTAATCGCATGATTACGGGTGGAACATATGGAGATTTAGGCGCGATTAAGATAACAACAGATAAGTTTTATCGCATAAATGGTAAATCCACACAATTGGAAGGAGTTAAAAGTGATGTCGTCTTTCCAGACCGTTATGCCTATGTAGAAATGGGAGAAAAAGACCAAGACAATCCCTTAGCATGGGATCGAATAACTCCAGCACCCTATAAACCATACAATACTCTTACCAATTATGAGTACACTCTTGAGCGAAGTAAAAAAAGATTAGAAGCTAACCCAATCTTACAGTTAATTGACGAACAAGCGCTTTGGGTTAAAAAGCAACAGGATGACTTCAGTTATTTTCTGGATTATGAATCCTACAAGTCTGAACGTGATTCTAAAAGAGAATATGCCAAGCGATTTAAAAAACTTTCTGAATATAATGCTCCTTTTGAATTTGAGTGGCTCCCCGAGGCGGGCTCTAATGTAGCGCCCAATGAAGATATTATAGAAAAACGCGAAAGAGCAGTTAAGTCCTTAAAAAAAGATGTCTACATCTCCGAGGCAGTTGAAATTTTAAAAGATCTCACCACTTCAATTCAAGTAGATCGAACGGTTGCTCAAAAATTAAAAGAATAGGTTCATTTGGAGTTTAAGCGTGCTTTTAAACGATTTAAAAAAGACGTTTGGGCTCTTGCAAGTGCTGCTTATATTTTAGGGGTTAGTTTAGTAGCTCTTTTTGCTTATCCATTTGCTCCAGACAAAACCCAGTATGGGAATCAGATGCATCTTTCCATTCACTCTCAAGCGCCGGGTTTTAGCTGCAGCTTATTAACGATTCCCAGAGAGCAATCCCGTAGTGATAAAAGTTTTTTCTTTGGCAATCTCAATACTGGGGAAGAAATTCCAATCCAAGAAATAAGATGGTCGGAAAACGGTCTATCTTTTAAACGATTTGGTAATGCCACGGATTATTTTGAAGACCTTTCTTTTGATTTATTTCCTCCAGGGACGGGTAGACAAGAAATTGAGACAAAGTATTTAAAGAAAAAAAGTTTTCTTTTAGGAACAGATAAATACGGTCGGGATTTGCTTAGTCGTTTACTCATTGGCTCAAGAGTTTCAATCTCTATTGGTTTTGTCGCAGTGTTTATTTCGTTAATCATAGGAATCACTTTGGGATCTCTAGCAGGGTTTTTTGGGGGGTGGATTGATCGGGTTATTGTGTGGTTAATCAATGTAATGTGGTCCATACCAACCTTATTGATGGTTATTGCCATTACCTTAGCCTTGGGAAGGGGATTTTGGCAAGTATTTGTGGCTGTAGGTCTTACCATGTGGGTTGAAGTAGCACGTTTAGTTAGAGGTTTAGTAAAGTCCACCAAAGAAGAAGTATATGTTCAAGCTGGAGTAGCCCTAGGATTTTCAAAAGCACGATTGCTGATCAATCATATACTTCCAATGTTAATTGCCCCACTTATTGTGATTTCTGCTGCCAATTTTGCTAGCGCTATTTTGATGGAGAGCGGTTTAAGTTTTTTAGGGATTGGAGCACAGCCTCCAATGCCCAGTTGGGGAGGCATGGTTAAAGATCATTTCAGGTATTTACTTTTAGGGAAGCCTTATCTGGCTTTGACTCCTGGTTTAGCAATCATGAGTTTAGTGCTTGCGTTTATGTTGCTAGGTAACAGCCTTAGAGACGCTTTTGATGTTCACCGTTAACTCAATCGATTAAAATCGAGATTTAGGTAAATAAACAGCATGAAACTGAATGCTAAAAGATTGGATCCCCCATAACTTATATAAGGTAAGGGGATGCCAACTGTTGGAACAAGACCTAAGGTCATTCCAATGTTGATGAAAAAATGAACAAAGAGCATGCTAGCAAAGCAATACGAAAATATTCTGGGAAAGGGTTGGGTGTGTTTTTCCGCTCTGTAAAGAATTCGAAGAATTAGGCATGTAAAGAGGAGGATTAAGCCACAACTACCTAAAAATCCCCATTCTTCTCCTATGGTAGTAAAAATATAATCCGTGTGTTGTTCAGGGACAAATCCCCCTTTAGTTTGAGTTCCGTTTAAAAACCCTTTTCCAAGAATCCCCCCCGAGCCAATTGCAATTTTTGATTGATTGATATTGTACCCAATGCCTCTAGTATCAGTCTCCAAACCTAGAATAACATTAAACCGATCACGATGGCGTTGTTCAAAAACGGAATTAAAAATGAAATCTACCGAAAAAGAAAAGATCACTGCAAGACCTAAAGTAAGGACAAAGGGCGTCTTTTTCGTTTTTGGAAAGGAAAATAAAATTATACGATAGACTAGAAAAAATAAAACTAGTAAGGCAATACTTAAACGGATGGGGTCAAACAACAAGGAGAAAATAAATATTAAAATTAAACCCAAGCTTATATACAAGGTTCTCAAATCTAAACCCTCGCGAAGTAATACAAAAAAAATAGCGGTAAAAACAAGTGCTGATCCCGCGTCAGGTTGAAGTATAATTAATATCATCGGGAGTACAACTATAAAAATGATTCTTGCTAACGAAGCACCCTTTTTGATATCCATTTGTATAGAACTCAAAGAGGTTGCAACGTATAAGGCAGTACAAATTTTTGCTAATTCAGCAGGCTGTAAACTAACTCCTCCAATGATGTACCAAGAAGTAGCCCCAGAGATTTTTTGTCCGAAAAGGAACAATCCCAATAGACTTAGTATTGAAAGTATATAGAAAACATAAGATAAGTGTTCAAAAAAATTTGAATTGATGTAAAGAATTACAGGCAAAAGACTAAGCGAGAAACAAAAAATCCAAAACTGTTTTCCTGCAGGATAGCTCCAATTAAAGAGAGAGAAGGAAGCTTCCGAGAAGCTAGTTGAATAAATATTAGTTAATCCAAATCCAATTAATAGGAGATAGATCAAGAGACTTACCCAATCTAACCGATATAAAATGCTATTATTCATTTATTTTAAAAGGTAATCCAGACAGAGGTTTCTCATATTCAGCCATAAGGCTTCCTTCTAACATTCTTTTCTCAAGCCAACGTCGTTCAACAGTACCTTTCAAGTATTTTTCAATCATTAAACTAGCTATAGGTGCAGCCCATCTACCTCCCCAATAACCGTTTTCAATAAAAACAGCGATGGCTATTTTGGGGTTTTCTTTTGGAGCAAAGGCTACAAATATAGAATGGTCTGTAAGTTGTGTTTTTTCATTGTTTAGTCTGATAAAATTCTCTACAGTTCCTGTTTTTCCACATACTTCAATGTCTTTGATTCGAGCAATTCGTGCAGTTCCTCTTTCAACTACTTGATGCATACCTTCAATAACTGTTTCAAAATGCGCTGCATCAATGAGCGTTCTGTTTTTAGGATATAAAGAATCATTACTCTGTTCTGAAGAGGCTTTTTTAAAGTGCGGTTTTTTGAAGTAGCCTCTGTTGGCTATGGTTGCGGTAAAATTTGCCATTTGAATTGGGGTAGTTAAAATTTCTCCCTGTCCTATTGCGTTGGAAACTATAGTACTGGACCCCCAACTCCCTTCTTTATACCAGCGATTGTAATAGTTACTATCGGGAATAAATCCTTGTTTCCCAATAGGCAGATCATATCCTAGATAATCTCCTAATCCAAATTTTTCTAAGTGTATTCTCCATAAATCAACCCCTTCTGCCGCAGAGGGCTTACTTTCTATAAGTCGTGCGTAGGTTTTTGCAAAAAAACTGTTGCAAGAATTGTAAATCCCCTTAATAACATTACTATTTGTGCCGATTTCACAATGACATTTCATAAATGCACCTCGAGCATAATAATGCCCTCCATTACAAGAAAAAAGGGTTTCCGAAGTGATGACCTTCTCTTGAAGACCAATGAGAGCGTTAAGTGTTTTGAAAGGAGAACCAGGCGAATATTCTGCTTGGAGACTTCGATCAAAAAGGGGTTTTGAGATAGTGTCTTGAACTAATTCCCTAAAAAATTTAGATCGGTCCCTTCCAATAAGTAAGTTAGGATTGTAGCTTGGTGCCGTTACTAATGCTAAAACTTCTCCACTTTCCGGTTCTATTGCAACAATTCCTCCGCGCTTATTTACCATCAATGACTCTCCGTATCCTTGCAGGACTGCATCTAAAGTAAGAGTGATGTCTTCAGCCTCCTGGGGCATGACATCAAAAGCTCCTTCTTCATAGGGTCCAATAATTCGATTAAAACGATCCTTTTGAAAAAGTTGTACTCCCTTTTTTCCACGGAGGATTTTCTCATATGTTTTTTCAATCCCTTGACGTCCAATCATCTCTCCCAGTTCGTAATCTGTTTTCGTTTTAATTTCATTTTGATTGGTTTCACTGATGTATCCCAAAACATTAGATCCTATGGGCAAGATATAGTCTCTAGTAGATTTTTTCTGAAAATAAAAACCCGGAAATTTCCACATTTTTTCTTGCAAAAGAGCTACCTCTTCCATGGAGAGTTGCCGAAGCAAAACGGAGGGAAGTTTTTTAGAGAACCGAGAGGCATTTTTAATTTGCTGTAGCAATTCCTCTTTTGTAATGTTTAAATTGGAAGTAAATTCTATAGTGTCAAAGGCAATTAAATTTTCTGGCACTACCATCAAATCATAAACAGGTTTATTAGCTACCCATAGGGCTCCATTTCGATCGTAAATCAGACCGCGATTTGGATAAACTGGACGTTTTTGTATCGCATTATTTAATGAACGCTCCGAATAATCAGAATTGAATAATTGTAAGTTCATCAGCTGAAAAATAAACAGCAGGGAAGAACCAAGCGTAAAACCCATCAAGATAACTTTTCGAATCATTTATTTTTTGTAAAAACTTAAAACCAGCGAAATTAAAAGTAATGAAAATACTGAATTGAAAAGACCATACTTAAGAATAAGATAAATAGCATCCCAATTAAAATATACGATTAGATAATAAAGAAGGTGGTGCAGACCAATTGCTATTGAAAGAAAGATCAATTTATTTATCCTCCGCGTATCGTTTTGAAAGCCGGTTGGAATTTCTGATGTAACCCCAAAAGCATATCGAATTATTTGGGGTCTAACATAGGCAATGCTTAGTGTTGCAATGGTATGTGCCCCACCAGATTGAGATAAGAAATCAATACAAAAACCCAGAAGAAAGCTCGTTAATATAAAAAAGGTTTGATCTCCATCAAAGCGATATAAAATCAAAAAAAGAAGGTAAATCATCGGATTAATGAAACCAAAAAGATGCATATTATTAAATAGTAAAACTTGAAGAAAAACTAGGAGAATAAAAGAACCAAGGGTAGGAAGTAGGTTATTGTTCATTTAGAAATATCTTGTTTTAAAGTATTGATTTCTTCTTTATCCTTATTTTGAAGGATATAAACATAATAAACTTGTGAAGGGTCTTCAAAGAGGTCTACATCAATAGTGTAAAAACCATTCTTAGAATTTCTATCAAACGAAGAAATTGTTCCTACCGGAATTCCTAACGGGAAATAGGAGGACATCCCTCCTGTCACAATGGTATCTCCTATTTCAAGTGAAGCATTCATTACTACATCTTCAACGATAAATTTTTTAGGATTTGATCCCTTCCATGATAAGGCTCCAAAAACTCCGCTGTTCTTTAGACGAACATTAATTTTTAAGTCTTGATTTAAGATGGAGATTACGCTCGCATAATTATCGGACACTGATTTTATTATTCCAACAATTCCTTTATTTGAAATGATTGCTGTTTCTGTTTGAATTCCGTCAGCACTCCCTTTGTCTATAATCAAATAATTGCGTTGATTCAAAAAACTGTTTTTAATCACACTTGCAGTTTTTATTTCAAAACCAAAGCGCCTCTTATTTGAAAAAGTCTTTGGATAAAGAAACAAATCATCAGACCTGATTGCCAAACCTTTGAGGGTTTTATTTTCTTGTAAAAGTTGGTCATTAATTTTTCTTAATCGGAAATAATTTTCTATTTGATGGGTCCAACTGTAAAGACCTTGCGAAATTTTTAAGCTATATTTTCCAAATTGATTTTGATGAAAGCTGCTTTTTCCGTTTAGAAACAGCAAGGAAATCCCTAAGAGAACAATGTAAAGTAATGAGTTTCTATATTGTACGAGCGCATTTAAGATTCGCTGCATACCAAATTATTTTATTAAAACGGTCTTAAATCGTTCTATGTTTTTTAGTGCAATTCCCGTTCCGCGAACTACGGCTTGTAAGGGATCTTCTGCTACGTAAATTGGCAAATCCGTTTTTTGGGAAAGACGCTTGTCCAAACCGCGAAGTAAAGCTCCTCCCCCTGCAAGATATATCCCAGTATTGTAGATGTCTGCCGAAAGCTCGGGAGGTGTTTGGGATAAGGCTTCCATAATAGCGTCCTCTATTCGGATGACAGATTTATCAAGTGCTTTAGCGATCTCAGTATGGTTAATAACAACCTGCTTCGGTTTTCCTGATAACAAATCTCTTCCTTGAACAGACATTTCTTCCGGGGGGTTTTCAAGATCTTCAACAACACTCCCCACAAGGATTTTTATTTTTTCAGCCGTCCGATCCCCAATATACAAGTTGTGCTTACTTCGCATAAAATTGATGATATCGCTGGTAAAAACATCCCCTGCTATTTTAATGGATTTATCGCAAACAATACCGGAAAGTGCAATAACTGCAATTTCTGTTGTACCCCCACCTATATCAACAATCATATTTCCTTTTGGCTGCATGATATCAACACCAATTCCAATAGCTGCTGCCATAGGTTCATGTATAAGATACACTTCTTTTCCATTAACACGTTCTGCGGATTCTTTAACCGCACGCATTTCTACTTCTGTAATACCCGAGGGGATGCAAATAACCATCCGTAGGGAAGGAGTAAAAAAGCGTTTTTTTAGTGAGGGGATGCTTTTTATAAGCTTATTAATCATTTGCTCCGAAGCGTTAAAGTCGGCAATAACGCCATCTTTTAGGGGGCGAATAGTTCGGATGTTTTCATGGGTTTTCCCCTGCATCATACTGGCTTCCTCGCCTATGGCAATAATTTTATTGTTGGTGCGGTCCATAGCAACGATGGAAGGACTGTTGACCACCACTTTATCATTGTGGATGATTAGGGTGTTTGCAGTCCCTAAGTCAATGGCAATTTCCTCTGTAAATAAGCCCATAGAATCTTAACGTTAGTGCCTTAAATTTAATCATTAATGTTTAAAGTGACGTATTCCAGTGACAACCATTTTCATTTTATTTTCGTCACAATAATCAATGGAGTCCTGATCTTTAATGCTGCCTCCAGGTTGAATAACGGCATTTACTCCAGCTTGGTGGGCGATAGCAACACAGTCGGGGAAAGGAAAAAACGCATCACTGGCCATTACAGCTCCTTGTAAATCGAACTTAAACTTTTTGGCTTTGTCTATGGCTTGCTGTAGGGCATCTACACGTGACGTTTGTCCAGTACCAGAGGCAAGTAATTGTTTGTTCTTTGCAAGCACAATGGTATTTGACTTGGTGTGCTTACAGATTTTAGAAGCAAACAACAGGTCGTCTATTTCAGTGGTGCTAGGAGCTAATTGTGTAACAGTTTTAAGGTTCTCCGCCTGATCTGTTATGCTGTCCTTATCTTGAACGAGTACGCCGTTTAAACAACTTCTTAAATTTGAGCTTGGCAGCGGGAGATTGTTCTGTTTTAGAAGTATTCTGTTTTTCTTTTGCTGTAATATTTCAAGTGCTTCTGGGCTAAATTCAGGCGCTATAACGACCTCACAAAATAGTTCGTGTATTGCTTTTGCGGTTGCAGCATCTAAAGTGGTATTTGCAATTAACACCCCGCCAAAGGCTGAAATGGGATCTCCTGCTAGGGCATCGGTGTAGGCTGCTTCAAGTGTTTCCCGGGTTGCCAGTCCACATGTATTGTTGTGTTTTAAAATGGCAAAAGTGGGTGCTTCGTTTTTAAATTCAAGCATCAACTGCACTGCGGCATCAACATCCAACAAATTGTTATAGGACAAGGCTTTTCCGTGGAGTTGTTCTAGTAGATCTTCTAATGGGCCAAAAAACTCCCCTTTTTGGTGAGGGTTTTCCCCATAACGAAGTGTTTTGGGGGTATCCATACTAAGCTTTAGATAGCCTTCTTCAGTATTGAAGTAATTAAAAATTGCAGTATCACAATTGGAAGAAACGT
>JALRDC010000161.1 GCA_023262245.1 Flavobacteriaceae bacterium | reverse complement strand
GGCGCCCAAAAGATATGAGTTTGCGCTTCCCAATTAGTGCAAGAGAAATGGATGCTAATGCTAAATACAAACCTCATTATGATAATTATTGGAAGACTGCAGCTGCAATCCATTTTGGAGCCTTAGTTGTGATGCTTTTATTCTTTTTAGCACAGTTTAGTGAACTAAATCCTCTTTTTAAAATTAATTTTGGTTTGCTAATTTTTATATCCATATTTGGATTTACCTCTCTAATGGATTATCATCGTTGGGCAACTTATTTTGAATTATTCCGTGGTCTGGCATGTTTATTTTTTCTGGTGTTTTTCCAAAATCAATTTTTGGATTCTATGACCCCTTTATTTTTTAACTTTTTGATCTGCTATTTTTTGTTTACCCTAGGAATTGCAATTTGGGCAAAAATCAAGTCTCCTAATAGAAAACTATTCCTTCAGAATGGCTAAGGCTGCTTTGGATTATCTCATAATAGGCCCCGCCTACCCCTTCCGTGGGGGAATTGCAGAAACACAACATCAACTTGCGCTTGCACTTCAGAGCAAGGGAAAGAGAGTAGAATTAGTCACTTTTACAAAATTATATCCCAAAATAATTTTTCCAGGAAAAACTCAGCTAAGTCAGGAAGCGGTTCCTAGTGATCTAATTATCAAAACCATGTTACATGCCTACAATCCTTTAAAATGGTCGCAAGTATTGAAATATATACAATCAAAATCACCACGGGTGGTCGTGTTTCGATATTATACTCCTTTTCTTGCTTTAGCCTATGCCAGAATAGCCAAAAAACTACCTACTGACATTAAAAAAATAGCTCTTGTAGATAATTGGATACCTCATGAAAACAGATGGTTTGATAAGAGTTTAAATGCTCTTTTTGCAAAACAAATGGATGCCTTTACGAGCCTCTCTTCTCATGTTGCAAAACAAATTGAAAAGGATTTTAACGGACCCCTTTGGTCAGGATTTCATCCTATCAATAAAAATTTACTTGCTAAAATTCCACAACAGAAAGCCAAAACAATTTTATCTTGGGACGTTGATGCTGCTTATGTACTTTTCTTTGGACTGATAAGAAAATACAAAGGTTTGGAACTGTTAATACAAGCGTTTGATAATCCTGCGTTGAAAAAAAGGAAAATAAAACTTTACATCGCAGGAGAATGTTATGAAGATGAAAGTAAGTACTGCCAATTGGTCGCGTCATTAGGGCTTCAAAATCAAATAGTTTTGGACTTTAATTTTAAAGACACTGCTCAAATCCAACAATTATTTTCTGGGGCTTCACTTGTAGCTCAAACTTATCATACAGCCACCCAAAGCGGGGTAACTCCCTTAGCCTATTTTTATGAAAAACCTTTGCTAGTTTCTGATATCGATGGACTTAGAGCTCCCATCCAAAAAGATCAAACTGGGCTGGTCGTTGAAAAAAAACCAAAGGCCATTGCTGAAGGAATCTTGAAAATACTAGAGAAAGAAGAGTATGATCGTTATAAAAATAACATTAAAAAGACTTCTCAGAAATACAGTTGGCAGAGTTTTGCAGATCAATGGGACGCGTTTGTTTCCAAAAGTTAAATTGATTCTTTCGACAATTGCTTTTCAACTGCAGCTCTAATTAAAGAGCTCCACACCTCATAGCCCTTTTTATTAAGATGCAATTGATCGGCTACAAACCACTCTGGTTTGGGCATTCCGTTTTCATCTAAAAATGTTGGAACCGTATTGATAAAATACAGGTTTGGAGTTTTCTCACAATAGGCTTTAAAAAGCTGGTTCACTTTATTGATTTCATTCCATTTATTCCATCTACTTTTTGTAGGAGTGATGGCTATTTGTAGAATGGGAATTTGAGGATGTTTTTCCCGTACTTGTTTTACGAAAAATTTAAAGAGCTCAAGTACTTTCTTGGGACGCTCATCTTGAGGGCTGCCACTAATGTCATTTGCCACAAAACACACGAGCATTTGAATTTGATGATCAGAAAGAATGCGTTCCGTAAAATAGATTAAATCTCGGAAGTGTGCCCCTCCATATCCCCTTTGTATTATTGGATAAGGTTCCATATCCTGTTCCAATGTTTTCCATAGTCGGATACTAGAGCTACCAACAAAGAGAATTGAATTTGTTGAATAATCCGTAGTAGCATCTTGTTTTTCAAATGCCTCAATTTCTGGAAGTGCCCACGCCCTATCTTTAGAAGGATATTCTTTTAAAGCACCACAAGAAAAAAAGGATGCGTTCAAAAACAATAGTAAAGAAAATGTTACAATTCTTTTTCTACTAGGATTCATCTGTTTTATTTTATTAATTTTAAAAACCTAAAATAACCATTTCTTCATGAAACCTACACTTATGAAAGCTCCTTATTTCTATTCTATCTTATTATTTCTTTTTGCTGCAATTGTTCTTCAAGCACAGGATTCAAACATTCAGCTTTACACACCATCTAAACTAATGCAAAGTGGGCAATGGGATGTCAAATGGTTTAACAATCTCTACACAGAGGTTTTAAGCGTGGATGAAAAAAAACAAACAATTCGTAAACCAAGAGCAAATTTTTTCACATCTAGCTTGGATTTGTTTACAGGGCTCAGCGCGAATGCAGTATGGAATATAGGGGTTCAGTTACAATACCGTTCAAACACCACGGAGGGTCTTGGCGTATTGGAGCCCTTTCGTTTAAAAGATCGACCTATGCAACGCCACGGTTTGACAAGGATTGCACCTGCTATTAAAGTGGCACCTTTCCGTTCTCTAAATAATTTTTCTATTCAAAGTTCTTTTCATATTCCACTATTTGATCGTGAAGTGTTAGATGAAGTTTTCCTTGATCAAAAAGGGTTCATTTGGCAAAATAGATTTTTTTACGACTATTCCGCTACCAACGGAATTTTTCAAGTTTTTAGCGAATTGAATACAGAATACAATTTTGGAGAGGAGCGTGAAAGCTTTGCTAATGACTCTTTCAGAGTGAGCCCCGGAGTGTTTTTAAGTTATTTTCCAAATCAAAACATTACTCTATTAGCACTCGTTCAACATGCTTCACTTTTTTCAATCAGCAATGATTTTTCCCAAAACTATACCGCCATTGGAGGAGGTTTGAAATATCAGCTAACTCAAATCGTTAATATTGAGGCATTGTATACCAATTTCATTAGAGGAAACAGTACTGGATTAGGGCAAACCTTTAATCTTGGACTAAGGGCGGTAATTAATTAAGCGGTGCATAAACTCATTATATCAGTTCTATTTATATTGAGCTTAAATCTTTTTTCACAAGAAATCAGAGTAGATTCAATTGTCATCAACGGATTGAAAAAATCCAAAACTTCGTATTTAAAAAAAATGATTTTTTCTTCTCCAAACGAGGTGTTGGATACTATTACAATCAAAGACGATATCGTCCGCATGATCCGTGAGCCTGCGGTTAGTCATGCTTATTATTCAATAGACACGCTCCCTATGAATAAAATAATACTGAATTACCACGTAGAAGAGAATAAAACCCTTATCCCTGCAATTGACATATGGTCCACACTAGACGCTGTTGTAGCCTATCATATTGGTATAAACGATCATAATTTTTTAGGGAAAGGGTATAAAGCAGGAGTTTTTTTTAGAAGAAATAATTTAAATGGTTTTGGGGTTCTGTTTAGCAATCCCAACTTTATAAACTATACTTTGGGATGGGAAGGAATTCTTCAAAAAAGAAATACCCTAGAACCTGTCTATCAAGCAGCACAAACTTATTTTTACGATTATAATTTTTGGAATGCCGAAATTGGGGTATCCTTTAAACCCAAACTTGAACAAATCTATCGAGTAAACCTCGGTTTTTTGGAAGACCGTTATACTCTGAAACGAGGTACACCAAACGCTAGCATACCCAATAATTTTGAAACCAGCAAGCTTTTACTTAAAACCTCTTATGATCA
>JALRDC010000073.1 GCA_023262245.1 Flavobacteriaceae bacterium | reverse complement strand
TATAAAGGGAAAGTCAATGATTTTATAAAAGAAGAACTCGCTTCTTTTTGTCAAAACAGGCACTACTTGCTGGATCAAGTTGGCGAAGGTGCTAAAAAAGTGTAAATTTGAATAAAATTGTCTATGAGGTAGGATTTATATCTGTGTGCCTCACAACCTAGTACTAATGAAAGGACCCTTATTTTTCGCAAAAATTTTGCTTTTTGGTGAATATGGAATCATAAAGGATTCTAAAGGCCTTTCCATCCCCTATAATTTTTATCGTGGGGCATTAAAAATTCCTGAAAAGCTCACCCCCGAGATTGTCACTTCGCATGCGAAACTCTCAGCTTTTGTAAAACACTTGAAGAATTTAGACTCTGAAATAGTAAATTTTGACTGGGATCGATTGGAGGATGATCTTTCCAAAAAGATGTATTTCGACAGCAGTATACCACAGGGCTATGGGGTTGGAAGCAGTGGTGCTCTCGTAGCAGCTATCTACGATCAATATGCTTTTTGTAAAATTACTGTCCTTGAAAATTTAACAAAAGAGAAACTACAATACCTCAAAAAAGTTTTTAGCCAGATGGAGTCCTTTTTCCATGGAAAGTCTTCAGGATTGGATCCTTTAAACAGTTATTTAAGCCTTCCAATCTTGATAAATTCTAAAGAGCATATCGAAACAACAGGGATACCATCACAATTTGCTGCCGGTAAAGGTGCTGTGTTTTTACTCGATAGTGGAATTACTGGAAAAACGGCACCCATGGTTTCTATTTTTATGGAGAACATGAAAAAAGAGCCTTTTAGCACCATGATGCGCGATGAATTCATTAAGTGTTCCGATGCTTGTGTCGAAGATTTCTTAAAAGGAAATCTCAGTTCGCTCTTTAAAAATATAAAATCTTTATCTGCAATAGTCTTAAAGAATTTTGAACCCATGATCCCTATGAAGTTTCACAAATTATGGCAAAAAGGAATTGAGACCAATGACTATTATTTAAAATTATGTGGTTCAGGGGGGGGTGGATTCATTCTCGGTTTTACCGAAGATTTTGAAAGAGCAAAAAAGGCATTGAAAGAATATTCCTTGGAAGTGGTTTATCATTTCTAAGTAGGAATCATGCTATTTTCTCGTTCACTTCAGCAGAATCTCTTAAAATTATTGAGTTTATTTAGTCTCGTTCGGGCTTACAATATTATTGTCCTGATCATAGCTCAATACCTTACCGCACGATATATTTTAGATCCTGAAAACGGATGGTGGGCTTTGCTTCTGGATATTAAATTTTTTAGTATCGTTTGTGCTTCAGCGTTCACTACAGCTGCGGGATACATTATCAATAATTTTTACGATGCACCCAAGGATCAAATCAACAGACCTAGAAAATTCATTTTAGAACATTTGGTCTCTCAAAAAATTCAGTTGGTACTCTACCTTCTTCTCAATATGATTGGATGGGCTTTTGCCAGTATCGTTTCCTTTCATGCAGTTCTGTTTTTTTTATTCTATGCCTTTTCTATTTGGCTATACAGCAACACAATCAAACGCTTGTTTTGGCTGAGTAATCTCTTTTCAGCATTATTAATGATTTTCCCATTTTGGGGTATAACTCTTTATCTCAAAAACTTTGAAACGGTTGTTTTTTATCACGCATCCTATCTTTTTTTTCTCATTTTAGCGCGGGACATTATCAAAGATTTGGAAAATTTAAGGGGAGACTGGGTGCAACGCTACAAAACCCTACCTGTAGTTTTCGATGTTAGAAAGACTAAAATCATGATCACCCTTGTAATACTTTTGTGTTTTTTTCCCAACTATTACTTAATTCAAGAACCTTTGGGTTTAATGCAATACTATTTTTTAATTGGAGTTCCCTTTTTAGGGTTTGTATTATTGTTTTTGTGGCGTGCGCAAGATCAAAAGGCGTACCTTTGGTCCCATAATTTAATCAAACTATGGATTCTCATAGGTGTATTTAGTATTGCCTTGATTTACCAAAAATTCTAATCCAATCAGCCAATTTAGTTGCATGAAGTCAAAAAAAACAAAACCATCTTCAAAATTTGATAAGAACAAAGAAGAAAATACCATTCGGCTGAACAAGTTTTTATCTAACGGAGGACTTTGTTCCAGGAGGGAAGCAGATGATTTTATTAAAATGGGTTTGGTACAAATTAATGGTAAGGTCATTACTGAAATGGGGTATCAAGTAAAGCCTACAGATGAGGTAAAATACGATGGTTCAAAAGTGCAGCAGGCACCCCCTACTTTTCTTTTATTAAACAAACCCAAAGGTTTTGTCGCTACCTCTCAAGGAGGAAAAATTAACAAGTCTGTTCAGGAACTCATCCGATCGGGAGTCAAGTATAAAGTACCTCCGGTAGGAGATATGGGTCGACCCATGACAGGCTTACTCCTTTTTACCAACGATGAAGATTTACGAAAAAAATTAAATAATTCTAAAGGGATTCCAATGGTATATCAGGTGACACTTGATCAAGTGATCACTCCTGAAATTATGAAGAAACTCAAGGAAGGTCAAATGATTTTTGATAAAATTCAAAAAGTTAATGTAATCAGCCATATTCAAGGAAAATCTAAAAAAGAAGTAGGTGTTGAAGTACATTCCTTAAGCCCGGCTATTTTGTCAAAACTTTTTGCTGCAGTTGGGGTTAAGGTCCTCCACATGGATCGGGTGGTTTATGCGGGGCTTACAAAAAAAGAGCTACCTCGGGGTAATTGGCGAAAACTCAGTGCTAAAGAAATTGGGTTTTTGAAGATGATATCCTAAACGCCCTTTAACTAGTTCATAAAAAAAACAGCCGTAAACCAAACCATACCCTGTTAACTGCCAAAAGGGTTGTTCTTCTACCAGATTAATTCCATAGGCACTATAACTCCAAAACACCGTAAGACTCCATACAATGGGGAAAGCATATCCTGTGAGTATTCCTAAAAAAATCAGATTGATAATGTACCACGGATGAACGGTTGTGGCCATAAAAAAATAGCAAGTTAAAAGAAAGAGCATGCTTTGCATCAATTGTGAGGGTTTTCTGTTTTTTGGGACTATTGAAAAGAAGACCACCAGACCCATAGTAATGTAGGGAGTGATTGTCCCTAGTTTTCGAATAATATTATACCCTTTTACTTCATATCCAACTGCGCGGATGATATTGTAAATACTCCCATTAAACTCAAAAGTGGTAAACCAAAGTCTGATGGTTTCCACATAATGCACTTGCATCTCACTGTTCCAAAAGGGAAGCCATAGCAGTAATGAAGCGCACAGTATTATGAAGCCAAAAGCAATAAACCTCTGAATTCCAAAATAACGAAAGAAGAAGGGAACCAAAAGCAGGGGAAGGAGTTTGGTTCCAATAGCCAATGCCATAAAAACGCCTCCAAAAAACCATTTTCTCTTTAAGCAATACAACCAAGACAAAGCAGTGAAACCCATCATCAAACTTTCTCCATGAAGGTTTCCAAAACCTTCAACGATCACTAGTGGATTTAAAAAGTACCATGCTAAATACGCCGTAGGAAGTTCCACCCTTTTAAGGAGCTTGACACCCGTCCAAAACAAGAACAGTTCACCTAAAAGATAAATACCTCTAAGGGCAACTACTGGCGGAAGTAAGTCACCCCGGTTAAAATAGGCCATTAATTGAAAAAGATATTGACTTATTGGAGGATAATTGGAATAATTTCCAGTACTCAAGCTGCCCATCTTTTGATATAAAAGTTCAAGATTGGGAAAATGAATTAAATCAATTAGATCCTTGGGCGTATAGCGGTAGGGATTGATTCCTAAAAGTTGGATATTCCCATCCCAAATAAAGCGATAGAAATCTTGAGATAAAACAGGGAGGTGGAAACTGAAAAGCAGCCGACAACCAAGACCGATAATGAAAATTCCAAGCAAATTATTGCAATGTCGAATCCAAAACCAAAGAACTACAAACAGGGTGGTATAGGTAACTAAAAGAGGAAGTGTGTCTGCTCTTTGAAGTTTATAGGAAAGCAGATAAAACCCTATAAATAGTAACAAGGGTAGGGTAGATTGCAGCAAGATCTTTTTAACATTCATTTTATGCAGGCTTTTTTAGTCCGTGATAACTGATGCTGGCAAATCCAACAAATAAGAAGAGGTGGAATAAGAACATTCCAAAATCCCCACCTGAAGTTACGAAGAATGCTGAGCACATGCCAAAAAGAAAATACAAGGCCAAGACGATTTCTAAAAAGGTATATCCCGAAATTTTGCGCTGAGCATATTTGTGATTTTTCAATGCTTTCTTTTGTGAATCTATATTGAATTTAGGGGTGCGAATAAAGCTGCTTTTTTTCCCCAAATGTCCTTCAATAACCGCCACAGTATTATGAATTGAAAACCCCATTGCTAAACAATAAAAACTGGTAAAACGAATGATATAATTTAAAAAAGAAGCGGTGCCCCCTCCATAGATCCGTTTGTGGATAAACCAATAGCAACTAAAAAAAATAAGGGTACTGATAATAAATAGTGCGCTGATATTAAAAACTAAGGTCAATTCTGGATAGGCGGTTTTAATAAATAACAAAGGAACACTCAAAATTGAAACCAAGAGGACATTGAGAAACATACTACTGTTAAGCAAGTGGAAAAAAGCATTCAGCTTAACCGAAAAGGAATGCCCTTTGGAACGAAGAACCTTGCCCATCATCTTCCTAAAATTTTCAGCACCACCTTTGTTCCAACGAAATTGTTGAGAACGAATTGCTTCCATAGTAATGGGAAGTTCAGCAGGAGTGACCACCGCATCCAAATAGCAAAACTTCCAATGTTTTAACTGTGCTCTATAACTCAAGTCTAAATCTTCTGTTAAGGTATCCCCTTCCCAATTCCCCGCATCAAGAATACAAGACTTCCTCCAAATCCCTGCTGTTCCATTAAAATTGATGAAATGATTTTGTTGGTTCCTACCGATTTGTTCCAGAAGAAAATGAGCGTCTAGTGCAAAAGCCTGTACTTCGGTGAGGATGGAGTGCTCTCGATTGAGATGACCCCAACGAGTTTGGACAACGCCTACTTTAGGATCACTGAAATAAGGAATGGTTTTTAGCAACCAATCACTTTCCGGAAGAAAATCGGAATCAAAAAGTGCAACGTAGTCACCATTGGCAGTTTTTAATCCATTTTTTAATGCACCGGCCTTAAAGCCTTTACGTTGGTTTCTAGTAATCAGTTCTATCGGGATCTTTTGTTGCTGATATTTTTTTACTAAGCGCTTTGTTAAGGATAAGGATTCATCTGTAGAATCATCCAAAACTTGAATTTGAAGAAGGTGCTGCGGATAGTTTAAGGAAGTGATGCATTTTAATAAGCGTTCTACGACATAATATTCATTGTACAGTGGGAGTTGAATTGTAATTCGCGGTAACTCTTTTAGAGGGGGTGGAATTTCTTTTTTCACTTTTTGATAGCGCAAAAAGTACTTTAGCATGTTGAGTTGCGTCAGGCTATAAAAAAAGATCATCAATAAACAACCGATATAGACCGTTAGAACCGCGTAGGCAAAAAGCTTTAAAAATAAAGTGTAGTTTACTTCCATTTGGAGAAATAAAATTGACCGATCCAAGTGAGGATTTTATATCCTGCCATTAGGCTTCCTTTGAGGGTTCCAGAAACTTTGGAAATCCCAATTCGTTTTCTGTATCGCACGGGGATTTCAACATAGTTTAGTTTTCTTCTCAGTATCTTTAACTGCATCTCTACTGTCCAGCCGTAGGTTTTATCCTTCATCTCTAGACTTTTTAGGGTTTCCCAACGAATCGCTCTGAAAGGACCCAAATCAGTGAATGTTCCTCGATATAACAAACGCATCAAAAAGCAAGCTAGGGCATTTCCAAAAATCTGTTGAGGAGTCAAGGATCCTTTTTCTCTAAGGGTTTGAACTCTGGCACCAAGACTAAAAACAACCTTCTCTTTTAAAAGCGGGGCAACGATTTTATCCATGTCCTCAGGATAATCAGAATAATCTCCATCCAAAAAGACTACGATCTCTGGAGGGTTTTTCTCGAGGTAGCTTATGCCTTTAAGACAAGCATATCCATAACCCAACTTTTTTTCCTCTAAAACAACAGCTCCATGTTTCTTTGCAACTGCAGTAGTTTGATCTGTAGAAGCATTATTTACTACGATAATCTCATCAGCACTTTTGGGTATTGCTTTTACTACCTGCCCTATGGAAAGTGCTTCATTAAAGGCGGGTATGATTACGGCAATTTTGCTCATTGTTGGTAAAAATATTCAAACCTTTTGGGTTTACAAAACAAGATGCTAAGCAACTATTTTTTATTGAGCAATTGCATCAGATCAACATCATTTCCCAATAAAATTTCAGTAGGATTGATACGTCCT
>JALRDC010000020.1 GCA_023262245.1 Flavobacteriaceae bacterium | reverse complement strand
TGAGTATGCAGTCGTGTTTCCAGATTATTTTTATGGGCAGATAAATGAAGCTAGACAACATTATGGGACATTCTCATTACCATCAAGTCTGGCAATGAATTTACTAGAGGCTACTGTTGAAGAAATTGCAAGAAATGGTTTTAATAAAATTATAATTATAAATTCTCATGGGGGAAATCCGCAGATGATTCGATATTTTATTCAAAATCAGCTTGAAAAAAAGAAAGATTATGTAGTCTATTTTTTTCAACCTGATATGACTGATAAAGTCCGTGATGAAATGATGTCTATTAGAAAGACAGATTTATCTACTGACCAACATGGTGGAGAAAGAGAGGCTTCTGAAATAATGTATTTAAGACCTGAGTTGTTAAAATTAGAGCGAAGCGATGATGAATCTGGTGAAAATTTAAATAGATTAAATCTTCCAGGTACTTTATATACTGCAATTTGGTGGTACGCCTCTTATCCCAATCATTATGCTGGTGATGCAAAATTTGCTTCAAAAGAACTAGGGGAATTAGTAACCAAGAATACAATCAATTCTCTTCAAAATGCCATCAAAGCTGTAAAAAATGATCAAACAACAATTGAATTACAAAAGGAATATTTTGAAAAGATTAAAAATTGATAGACTGCTACCCCAGGATACATAATTTAAGAGGCAAGAAATAAGATTACCTCATTCATAAAAAGAATAGAATGATTTATTAATAACTAGTTTTTTTATTTTAATTTTCTGTTATTTTTAAAATCATTTTTTATTAAAACAATTTTAAATTCTCAAAAATTTACACTCCTGGAAAGTCTTCACTTTCCGTTTTGGATTGTAAAAGATGCATCGTGGTTTGCAGCACTCCACTTTGTTGCATATAAAGAGTATTTTCAGATTATTTCTTTGCTTTTTGCGTTACCAACCATTGCTTTAACTGGATATTTGATTTTTTCAGCTCCAACAAAATTTAAACGCTTAGAAAATATTTTATTAAGTCTATGGCTAATCGCAAACACATCATGGATGTTAACTGAATTATTCGAATTATCTATAGTATGGCTCACTATTACTTCTTTTGTACTAGGATTTTCATTATTGATCCCCTATTTTTTGCTCCTCAAGCGAATCACATAAAATCAGATTCACCAATTAATTTTTTAAAAGCATCTCGCAATACTATCATTTTTTTATCCGCGCTAAAAGTTTTACTTTTCAATCTTTCTGTTTGATTTTAGTTTAAATTTATTTCAAATTAACTTCTTATTTAAGATTCGTAGACTATGAAAAAGGTCATTCAGTTTCTCTTTAAATCAACTCTTCTGCTGATTTTATTATTTTCTGTTTCTCCTTCTTTTGGTCAAGAAGTAACTACCTACTACCTTATTCGTCATGCAGAAAAAGAGGTGAGTGATAAAAGCAATCGCGATCCCCATTTAACGGAAATTGGAAAAGAGCGCGCACAGGTGTGGAAGAAAATTTTTAAAGAAGTCGCTTTCGATAAAATTTATTCTACCTCTTATCATAGGACACTAGAAACAGCAAGACCCACCGCAGAAGACCATCAACTTAGTATTGAGAATTACGACCCAAAAAATCTTTACAGTTCAGACTTTAAGGAGGCTACTTTTGGAAAAACTGTTTTGGTAGTAGGGCACAGCAATACCACCCCTGATTTGGCCAATATGATTTTAAATAAAAAAACGTATAACAATATAGAGGAACGCACTCATGGAAATCTATATATTCTTCAATGTATAGGAGATATCGTAAGTGCTCAACTTCTTTTTTTAGAATAATACAGAATATTATTAAAACTTTCTCCCTATGAATATCAAAGTACTTTTTACTGCAGTATTGACCGTAAATACGCTCGTTTTTGCACAGAGTGAAAAAGAAGACAAAGGGCTTCCATTAGAAGCTAGTCGAGAAATAATCATTAATACCAATGAGGGAACTTGGATGGCTGTAGATGTGCATCCAAGTGGGAAAAAAATTATTTTCGATCTATTGGGAGACTTATACGAATTGCCCATTGAGGGAGGAAAAGCGACCCGCATTACCCAAGGTTTAGCCTTCGACTCTCAGCCCAAATATGCGCCTGATGGAAATTCCATCTTGTTTTTATCTGATAGAAGCGGTGGAAATAATGTATGGATCATAGATCGAAAAGAAAAAGACACCCTTCAAATAACCAAAGGAAATACTGCAAAGATGCAATCGGCAGATTGGTCACCCGATGGTGACTATATCGTAGTAAGCCAAGGAACTCGAAATTTTAAACTCCATCTGTATCACAAAGAAGGCGGAGAAGGTAGTCAATTAATTGACGAACCAGAAAATCTTAAAATTTCTGAGCCTACCTTTAGTGCAGACGGACGTTTTATCTGGTTTTCTGAACGTAGAGGAGCATGGCAATACAATGCCAGACTTCCCCAATACCAATTGGCCACTTATGATCGTGAAGATGGGAAAAAAGAAGTGATGACCGCTCGTTATGGATCGGCCTTTACACCCACACTTTCTCCAGATGGAAAGTGGCTGGTTTATGGAAGTCGCTTTAATGATCAAACTGGATTGATTAAACGAAACCTACTTACCCAAGAAGAAGCGTGGCTCGCCTATCCTGTCCAACGTGACGAACAAGAATCGATAGCCCCTTTAGGCGTGCTTCCTGCAATGTCTTTTACGCCAGATAGTAAGGCCGTAGTGGCTTCTTATGGAGGGAAAATTTATCGAATCCCTATTGACGGAGGAGAAGCTACGCCCATTCCTTTTGAAGTAAATGAAACCCTGGTAATGGGACCTCAACTAAAATTTAATTATCCCGTCAATGACAGTGCTACTTTTTCTGTAAACCAAATCAGAGATGCCCAAATTTCGCCAGACGGTTCCTCGATGGTTTTTACTGCTTTAAACCAACTCTACTTTATGTCCTTTACAGATAAAAAACCGCGGCGTTTAACAGCGCTTTCTTCTTTAGAGTCAATGCCAACATGGCATCCCAATGGAAAAGAGGTTGCCTTTGTTACTTGGGATCAAAATCAGGGTGGGAATGTTTATAAAATACGAACCGATAAAAAGGCGAAGCCCGTACTACTGACGCAAGAAAAAGGGGTTTATACACAACCTGTTTGGAGTCCTGATAATCGAATTGTTGTATTTAAAGGTTCTGCGCAACAATTTAAAGAGGCAGATGGACCGACTGCCTTTCAACAAAAGTCAGATTTAATTTGGCTTAACGGGGAAGGTGCTGGAAAATCCAACTTGATTACAAAAGCTGCAGGCTACTCAAACCCACACTTTGCACAAAATGATAAGCGGATTTATTTAAATACTGCAGAAGGTTTGGTTTCCATTAACTGGGATGGGACAGATAAAAAACAACATCTGCAAGTAGATGGTATTACCGTATATGGTTCTTCATATGATGAAAATCATCTACTGGCAGATACGCCTACTGCACCCCAAAAAAAGCCTTCAAAAGCGTCAACTTTATTAAGAGCACCAAAAGGACCTTATGCGTTGGCACAGATCAATAATGATCTTTATGTAGTAACAGTGCCATACCTTGGAGAGAAGGGCGCTAAAATAAATGTGAAAGAGGCTTCAGAAGCTGCATTCCCTTCAAGAAAACTGACCAAATTTGGGGGACAGTTTCCCAGTTGGGACCCTAGTGGACAGGTGGTGTATTGGACCCTGGGGAAAACCTTGTTCCGGTATGATATAACCAAAGCTGAAGCGGTAGAAAAAACACAAAAAGAAGAAGCTGAAGCCAAGAAAAAGACAGAAGGAGAAAAAGAAGGAACCAGTGAGGAAGTCGCTGCTACTGAAGAAGATGAGCAAGAAGGAATAGAAGACTATCAGGCCAAAGAAATGGACGTAATTGTAGAAGCAAAAAGAGCCATTGCTAGAGGTATATTAGCGCTAACCAACGCTACCCTCATCACTATGACAGGAGAAGAGGTCATAGAAAACGGGACAGTTTTGATTCAAGACAATCGGATAACCTCTTTTGGAAATATTGACGAAGTTCAAATTCCTGAAAATGCTACAGTCCTTGATTTGAAAGGAAAATATATACTCCCTGGATTTGTAGATACCCATGCCCATATGTGGCCCGCATGGGGTTTACATAAAAAGCATGTATGGGTATACGCCGCTAACTTAGCCTATGGCATAACTACAACCCGAGATCCACAAACTGCAACTACAGATGTACTTACTTATGCCGACATGGTAGAGACAGGAATGATTCCTGGACCTCGTATCTATTCAACTGGACCCGGTGTAGGGTATTGGGGTTATAATATTAAAAGTTTAGAGCATGCTAGAGATGTATTGACGCAGTATTCTAAATACTACAATACCAAAACAATAAAAATGTATTTAACAGGCAATCGACAACACCGTCAGTGGATTATTCAAGCAGCTAAAGAACAAAAACTGATGCCAACTACAGAAGGGGGCCTTGACTTTAAGCTAAATATAACTCAAATCTTAGACGGGTACCCTGGACACGAACACTCGTTTCCAGTATACCCGCTCTATAAAGATTTTATAGATTTTGTTTCTGCTTCGCAAACCGCCTATACCCCTACACTATTAGTCTCCTATGGAGGCCCTTGGGCAGAAAATTATTTTTATGCAACAGAAGATGTGCAAGGAGATCCTAAGATTAATCGCTTTACTCCAAAATCAGAATTAGATACTAAATCTAGAAGACGTAATTCTGGATGGTTTATGAAAGAAGAGCATGTTTTTGAAGATCATGCTGTATTTGTTAAAGACCTTGTAGAAGCTGGGGGAATTGCCGGAGTAGGATCTCATGGGCAATTGCAAGGACTGGGCTATCATTGGGAATTATGGAGTATGCATGCTGGAGGAATTTCAAACCATGATATGTTAAAAGTAGCTACCCTTTTGGGGGCAGAAGCTTTAGGTTTATCCAATGATTTAGGAAGTATTGCCAAAGGAAAAATTGCTGATTTGGTTGTGCTGGAGAAAAATCCTTTAGAAAATATTCGTCATAGCAATACCGTTTCACTGGTCGTCAAAAATGGCTTCGTTTATGAAGCTGAAACATTAGATAAGGTATATCCTACAAAAGAAAAACAAGAGTACCCTTGGAAACAAGCTGCTCCTTCAGACGAATTGCCGGGGATAGAAAAATAAAAGGAATAAATACCCTCTAGAAAATAAATCAAAAACAAGCTAGTTGGTGAATTATAGACTAGCTAATCTTAACTTGGCCGCTTTGAGTTGATTCTTTTCATTTTCAAAAACTGTCCAAACAATAAATATTTCGTCATTAAATTTTTCTAGCTGAGGCACCCCCGTACTTCTTCCTCCATCAATTTTAGAAATTGTAATTGGAGCTGAAATTTTTCCATCTATCGAAACTTTTTTTATCCTCAAAAAGGTTCTTGCCTTCACCATCCTGCAACACCGCC
>JALRDC010000015.1 GCA_023262245.1 Flavobacteriaceae bacterium | reverse complement strand
TGAAGAAATCCATAAAATCTGGGAGCTCAACCAAGTCTGAAATTACAGCACTTAAACCTCCAGAATAATAATCATATCTGTTGTTTTCAACAGGTAGGGTAGAACTCCAATCAGAGCGATAGGTCAAATCGAGGAATAAGGCTCCTTTGAAACCAATATTTCCAAATCCGTAAAGAGAGTTTACCTCTCTTTCAGAAATAAATTGTGACGCAGTTAGATTTTGCGCATTTGAAAGAGCAAATATGTTAGGAGCATTCAGTCCTCCATTATTTGTATTTACTCCTTTGGATTTATTAATTCTATTGTTCCCACCTAGGTTAAAATTTAAACTTAAATCTTCACTAAACTCTTTATCATAGGTCAAAAGAAAATCAGTGTTCCACTCTAACGCTCTACTATTTGCGGTTTGGTAATTTCCATTATCAGCAATGATGTATGAGTCGTTGTAGAATCTACTTTCTCTAGTTGCAGTAGTATTATCTAGTGCAGATCTTACAAGAAGACTTAAGTTGTCGTTAAACTCATAGGTTAACGAAGTATAACCCAAAACTCTGTCGGTTAAATCTTCTCTTAGATTTCTGTTTATGGTCCAATACGGGTTAGCTCCACCGTTGTCATTTGGCTTCCAATAATTTTGTCTTACATTACCCGATGAGTCCGTGTATTCAAAGACTTCAGCATCCTGTGATCTGATGTTTCTCGGTAAACGATAAGCATGTCTTAGGGGGTTGTCAAAGCTTTCCCATTGAGCAAGTTGATTATCAACAGTTGATTTAATATAGTTAACTCGAGAGCTTAATTTAAGCTTTCCGTCTAGCATATTATTATCAATTTTCAGGTTGATATTATGTCGATCTAGCTCATTTCCTGGAACAATACCCATGCGAATATCGTTCGTATAACTAAGGTATGTTTTCGTTTTTTCTGTACCAGAATTTACAGAGATGTTATTTGCAATGCTAATACCAGTATCAAAAAAGTCAAGAACATTATCAGGCTGTGCCTCGTAGGGTATGTTCCCTGAAATGTCTGGGCTGAAAGACCAATGAGGCTGAGAACCGCCTAGTGCAGGTCCCCAAGAGTCAGTGGTAAATGAAGAATAAACACCAGTGCTTCCTTGACCATATTGATTTTGATAATCAAATAAGATGTTTGGAGTTTCGACTGTTAATGTTGAATTTACATTAACCGAGAAAGACCCTTCAGCTCCTGATTTTGTTGTGATAATAATAGCTCCGTTGTTTGCTCTAGCTCCATAGATAGCGGCCGCGTTGGCTCCTCTAAGAACACTAATGGAAGCAATGTCATCTGGGCTTAAGTCGGTAATGTCTCCACCTAATGGAACGCCATCAACAACATACAAAGGTTGACTACTTCCGGCGATAGATCTATTTCCCCTAAGGACAACTTTAGAGGCAGATGAAACCCCTTGACTTGTAGTTTGGATAGAAACCCCCGCTACTTTACCTTGTAAACTGTTTACTAGGTTTCCATTGGGTCTTGATTCATCAATTCCTTCAGTGTCAACATTTTGTGTTGCGTAGGTCAACTCTCTTTTTTGTCGTGCAATACCTAATGAGGTAACAACCACCTCATCAAGTTCGTTTCCTAGCTGTAACACAACATCATAAGTAGAGGAGGTCCCAACTTGAATTTCTTGTGTGTTATATCCAACAAAACTAATTGCCAATGTTTGACCTTCCTCTGCTGTTAATGAAAAGTTTCCGTCAAAATCAGTTGTTGTACCCGAGTTCGTTTCAATTACAATAATAGTAGCACCTGGTAATGGAACTCCCTCATTATCTGTAACAGAACCACTAACAGGCTTTTGTGCGAATGTAAATCCTCCAATTAGAAGGGAGATACCTAAAATAAAATTTTTTAGCATTTCATTTTTTATTTTTATGTATAGTTAATTTAAATTCAGTTTGTTTTTCACTTTCCTAAAACTCCTTTTCATATAAAACAACAATTACCTGTTAAAGATAGAGAAAATATTTTATTTAATAAAATTTTGTTAAATTCCTATTTTTATATTAAAACATTGATTCACTTTAATTAAGAAAAATATCAATCAAAAATAAGTCAAACTTAATGAAAGATTTACCATCTAAGAATCTTAAGAAAAACGCATTCAAGCTGCTATTCAAAAGGCTTGCGTTTTTATTTTTTATTTTTTCAACCGCTTTTTTTTATGGACAAGAAGCAATTCTAACGGAACAAGTTCAGCAATTTCCTACATACAATTTTGGAGATCCTAATCCATTACCCTCTTTTTTATACAATCCAAAAATTTATCCTTATCACAAGTTTCAAGGCTATGCATTCGAAAAATCAAATGTTGATTTAAAGAAAATTACCTTAGAAAACCAATGGATTGAAGTGCAAGTATTCCCTGAGGTGGGGGGTAAAGTCTGGGGAGCGGTAGACAAGAGTAACGGCAATGAATTTATCTATAAAAATGAAGTTGCAAAATTTAGAAATATAGCCATGCGGGGTCCATGGACTTCAGGAGGGATTGAGTTTAATTTTGGGATCATAGGGCATCATCCCGGGACGGGTACCCCTGTAGACTATAAAACTGCAAAACTTCCAAACGGAGACCTGGTTTGCACTGTTGGGGGAATCGATTTGCCTTCAAGAACCCAATGGCGGGTGAAAATCATCTTACCCAAGGATCAAAGTGCTTTTACTACGAAAGCGATTTGGTATAATCCTACCGATATCGAACAAGCGTATTATAATTGGATGACTGCAGCAGCGGCAGCCAGAGAAGATTTAGTTTTTTACACTCCTGGGGATCAATATCTAACTCATGGAGGCGAAGCGAAAGCTTGGCCGATAGACCAATTAAATAGAGATTTATCTCATTACAAAGAAAACAATTTTGGACCTAGTAAATCTTACCATGTGATTGGAGAATACAATGATTTCTTTGGAGGCTATTACAATCAAAGTAATACTGGATTTGGACATTGGGGAAGATACGATGAAATTCCTGGGCAAAAATTATGGCTTTGGAATCTTTCAAGAGCGGGAGGAATATGGGAAGATCTCTTAACCGATGCTGATGGTCAGTATATTGAGTACCAAGCGGGAAGACTTTACGTTCAATATTTTCCAGGGGAAGAAAATCCTATAAGCCAGGCAACTTTTGATCCGCACCTGACCGATCAATGGACGGAAGTGTGGTTTCCAGTTAAGAAAATTGGAGGAATTAAAGAAGCCTCAAAATGGGGGGCTATGAACATAATCGAAACGGAGAATACAATCGAAGTTAAGGTTAACGCTTTTAAAGCGGTATCTTCTACTGTCCTACTCACGACTTCAGAAAAAACGGAAGAACAAATTATTGAAACTGAACCAAACGGAGTTTACAGTTTTTCATTTGTTAAGCCTTTAGAGTCATATGCTATAAAAATTTCAGGACTTGATTTGCATTTTGATTCAAATCCTCAGTTAATTAAAAGAAGTTTTAATTCTCCTCAAGTTCAAACTAACGCTACGGTTGAAAAAGAATTTTTAGCAGCTAAAGATGCGCAGCGATATAGAGATTACCCTCTTGCTGAAAAACTACTTTTTAAAGTTTTGCAAAAGGATTCTTATCATTTGGAAGCTCGTAAAGAACTTTCATTTCTCTATTATAGAATGGGAAAATTTGAGAGTGCTTTAGAGGTTGCTAATATGGGATTGCAAATGGACGCTTATCACAACGGCTTAAATTATATTACCGGTCTCAGCTATTTGACTCTAAACGATCTGGTAAATGCCAAAGAGCATCTAGGGTGGGCGGCAAGATCTTCGGCTTACCGTTCTCAATCTAATAGTCTTTTGGCTCAGATTCAAATCATAGAACAGAATTACAATGAAGCAATGCATTACAACGAGATTGCACTTAAATTCAATACTCAAAATATCAATTCTCTTTCTCAAAAAGCAATTCTTTTTAGAATTTTAGGAGAACAAGAAAATGCACTGAATACTTTAGAACAAATTGAGGCTATTGATCCTCTAAATCATCTAGTTTATTTTGAGAAATATTTAATGAACAAAATTTCAATGGATGAGGTTCTTGCTTCACATCGCTCAGAATTTCCTGAGCAGACCATTTTGGAATTGGCGTTATTTTATCATAACCGCAATCGAAATAAAGAAGCCATCGAGTTGCTTGAATCTGGCCCAAAAAAGTTGCTCAACAAGCTTTGGTCAGCATTTATAAAAAAAGACACTTCAGATTTATCGGTATTGAATGATTCCTCCATTGCTTTTGTTTTTCCCTTCAGAAATGAAAGTTTAGAATTACTTCATTGGGTTGAGCAAAACAGTGCTTCTTGGAAAGCAAAATACCTTTTAGCACTAAATCATCTTGGGAAATCCCAATGGAATAAAGGTATTGCGATTTTTGAAAGTCTTGGATCTACTCCAAACGACCCCCTTTTCTACTTTACAAGAGGAATGTTATTTAAAAATAGGGGAATTCAGGGCTATGAAAAAGACTTGCAATATGCATATAAATCAGACCCAAAAAATTGGAGATACGCCATGGCTCTATCAGAAGATTTTTTTGATTCAGATAAAACAAATGAGGCATTAGCCATTATTAAAAAGACCTTCAAACAAAATCCTAAAAATTACTTTGCAGGGATGCTATTAGCAAGAATTTTTAATCAGCAAAAAGATTTTGAAAAAACAATTGCCCTACTTAACAACCTTGAGATTTTACCTTATGAGCATGCTACAGAAGGAAGAAATATTTACACCAAGGCCTATGTGGGAAGTGCATTAAAAAAAATTGGTAATGGGGACTTTGATACCGCATTGCAACGTTTAAATGCTTCTTTGATGTGGCCTGAAAATGTAGGTGTTGGAAAACCCTATGATCCTGAGGAAAGATGGGAACGTTTTTTAATAGCTTTTCTAAAACAGAAAAAAGGTGAAATGCAAGAAGCAGCCTTGGAGTTGCAACAGATTTCGAATTATTCACTTAAGCAACTTTCTAAATCCACAAAAAATCACCTCCTTGGTATTTATGCAATTCAACAAATTCATGGTAAGGATAAAGCTCAGGAGTTTATTGCTCAACTCTTGGATTCCAAACACGGAGCATCTACTTTAACTAAATCAGTGACTCAATTTTATTTCAAAAACCCCTCATTGGAGTGGAACGAACCATTCATCAGAAAATTAGCTGCTTTTTTGGAATAATGCTTCCTCTTAAAAAGGGATCATTACAATTTAACCATAGATAAACTAACTTTTTTTATGTTCAAAAAAAAGTAGGTAATGTTTTTTTATTACCTTAATGTGTTACTATTTATTTATAAATGCGAATTAAAAGCAATACAAAAATGTTCTAGCGATGAAAAGAAGGGATTTTATAAGAAAAAGCGCATCTTTAAGTGCATTGGCAACGCTTCCTTCTCTAAAGGCATGCGCTCTTTTTTTAAGTGACCTTCCAGCAGATATTATCAGTTTTAATGCTGTGGATCTTTCTTTAGCTATCCGCAACAAAACCGTGAGTTGTGTAGAAGTGATGAAGGCCTATTTAAAACACATTCATACCTACAATCCGATTTACAATGCAATAGTAAGTATGGAAGAAGATGAAATACTATTAAAGAGAGCGCATCAAGCAGACGCTGCCTTAGCCAAAGGAGAATATTGGGGATGGATGCACGGGATGCCCCATGCAATAAAAGACTTAGCCCCAGTAAAAGGAATGATTTTTACGAGTGGTTCTCCTATGTTTTCTGATCGAATTGCTGAAGAGGACGGTGCTTTAGTTAAAAAAATTCGTAATCAAGGTGCCCTTTTTATTGGGAAAACAAATACACCAGAGTTTGGTCTGGGATCCCAAACCTACAACCCTGTATTTGGTGCTACAGGAAGTGCTTATAATCCCAGCCTTACAGCTGGAGGAAGCAGTGGAGGTGCCGCATGTGCACTAGGAACTCAAATGCTCCCTGCTGCTGAGGGAGGGGACATGATGGGCTCTCTTCGAAATCCAGGGGCGTTTAATAACGTTATTGGCTTTAGACCAAGTACAACCGTAGTCATGAGTGAGGGAGATAAGAAGGATCGGTTGCTTTGGACCTCTGGACCTATGGGAAGAAATACAAGAGATTTAATTCAATTAATGAATACCTTAGCCCACAAACCTGACTTTCAAAATCTCACGCCATTAAATTTTCAAGAAATTAAAATTGGGTGGCTTAATGACCTGGATGGCTATTTGTCCCTAGAAACAGGCATTCTTGAGTTATGTGAAACCAGTTTAAGCAAACTTGTTGCTGCAGGCGCAAAAGTAGAACACGTAAAACCCGCAGTCTCCCCTTCAGATCTGTGGACTTGTTGGACAACACTCAGGCATCATACACGACTTCAGATGAGGGAATACTACGAAAACCCCAAAACTCATGATCTATTAAAGCCTGAGTTGAGATGGGAAATAGAACAAGCTCTAAGGTTAGATGAAAAGCAGGTCAACCATGCCCAAACCATTCGAGAAGTCTTGTATGGAGCATTAGACCGTCTTTTTGAAACGTATGATTTTTTAATCCTTCCTACAGCACAAGTTTTTCCTTTTTCAAAAGAGACTCATTGGCCAAAGCAAATAGGTGAGAGTGTTATGGACACTTATCACCGTTGGATGGAGGTTGTCATTATAGGAAGCCTTGGTGGAATTCCTGTCATCAATTTGCCTACAGGCTTTGATTCTAGTGGAAGACCTATGGGTATTCAAGTGATGGGAAACTTTGGAAAGGACAGGAAGGTTCTTGAATTTGCTTTAGCTTATGAACAAATAACAGATTATTTAAATGTAAGACCTCAACTAATTGCTGCTAAAGACAGAACGATTTAAATGGAACAATTCTTTACTCAAGCACAAAAACACCTAAAGAGGACGGCTATTATAAGCAAGGGGAATTCCTATACGTATAGCGACTTAATTTCCCAATCTGGGGCAGTTGCTCAGCATCTTTTACAAGGAAGAGTAGATTTAAATGGTGCAAGAATCGCATTTTTAGCACCTCCTAGTTTTGAATATACCGTTTTGATGTGGGGAATTTGGCGCGCAGGAGGGATCGCAGTTCCTTTGTGTGAAAAGCATCCTTTGCCTTCCATGCAATATGTAATTGATGATACTCAAGCAGAAGCCCTAGTTTATACTCAAGAATTTAATGAGAAACTAACTCCATTATCTCATAAAGTCAAAAATTTCTTAGCTTATGAAGACATCCCTTCATATCCAGCTACATTCCATTTAGAGATAGAAAAAGAACGAAGTGCCCTAATACTTTACACTAGTGGTACTACTGGAAACCCAAAGGGAGTTGTTACTACCCACCAAAACATTGAGGCACAAATCACTTCACTCACCACATCTTGGGAATGGAGTAAAGAAGATCATATTTTAAATATTTTACCGATGCATCACGTACATGGTATCATTAATGTCCTTTCTTGTGCTTTATGGTCTGGTGCTTGTTGTGAGTTTCTTCCAAAATTTGACTCTGAAAAAGTTTTTGACTCTTTTAATCAAGGGGCTATCAATGTGTTTATGGCGGTTCCTACTATTTATTATAAATTAATTGCGTACTGGAATGAACTACCTGATACGAAAAAAGATCAAATTTCCAACTCCTTAAATAAATTTAGACTGATGGTTTCTGGCTCTGCAGCCCTCCCAGTTTCGGTTCTTGAGGCATGGAAAAAGATCAGTGGGCATACACTTTTGGAACGGTATGGAATGACAGAAATGGGTATGGCAATAAGTAATTCTTACAATGGAAAGCGCATCCCTGGACATATTGGGCTTCCTTTAGAGGGGGTTACAGTTCGCCTGGTAGACGAAAAAAATGAAATTGTAACTCAAGGCACTCAAGGAGAAATTCAAGTTAAGGGACCCAATATCTTTAAAGAATACTGGAATAAACCTCAAGCTACAAAAGATGCATTTACTGAAGAAGGGTGGTTTAAAACAGGGGACATTGCGATTTTTGAGAATCATTGTTATCGAATTTTAGGAAGAAATTCTGTTGATATAATCAAATCAGGAGGATATAAAATCTCTGCTTTAGAAATTGAAGAAGCCCTTAGGAAGCATCCCGCGATAAAAGAGTGTGGTGTTGTGGGTGTAGCCAATGAAGAATGGGGAGAATTGATTTGTGCAAGTTTAATCATAACTGAAAATGAAATTGACTTTGATGCAATATCCGATTGGTTAAAAGAAAGCTTACCTTCTTATAAAATTCCGAGGAAATACAAAATCCTTGATGACCTCCCTCGAAATGTTATGGGTAAGGTGACTAAAAACGAATTGAAAAAACTTTTTTAACCGATTTATTATGAAAATTTATGGAGTTGCACTTCTTTCTTTTTGTTTCCTTCTAGGAAAATTATTAGGGACACTTTTAGGGAAAATAATTGATGTCAATGGTGATGTAGGCGGTGTTGGTTTTGCTATGTTGTTGTTAATATTGATTAATGCCTGGGTAAATAAAAAAGGGGGGTTGGAAATTGAAACAAAAGAAGGAATCTTGTTTTGGAGTGGAATGTATATTCCTATCATTATTGCGATGGCTGCAACTCAAAATGTAAAAGCAGCTTTGTCCGGAGGACCTGTTGCTATTGTCGCAGGGAGTGTGGTAACTCTGTCCGCCTTTTACATCGTTCCGCTGCTTTCTAGGATAGGGAGGGGACAAACTAAAACCGATAAAGATGAGTGAAATTCTAAGTCAACTTATTGAAAAAAACGGACTGTTGTTTTCATTTCTTTTTGTTGGGATCATCATGTGGGTTTCATTTAAAATTTCGAAAACCTTATTAAAAAATAAAATCCCAGGAGTTGCACTTGCTGTAATTTTAGGATTGACCCTTGCTTTTTTGGGAGATAAAAAGGGTATCGCTGACTTGAGTCTCTTTTCAGGAATGGCTTTTTTTGGAGGTTCCATGTTAAGAGATTTTGCTGTAGTAGCCACAGCTATGGGTGCAGATATCAATAAGATTCGTTCTGCAGGATTGGTTGGGGTTATTTCTCTTTTTATAGGGGTGTTTTGGTCTTTCACTATCGGAGTAATATGTGCGTATTTTCTTGGGTATACAGATCCCGCAAGCCTCGCAACTATTGGTGCTGGAGCATGTACCTATATTGTAGGCCCTGTTACAGGTTCTGCACTAGGAGTAAGTTCAGAAATCATTGCCATTAGCATAGCAGCAGGAGTTGTTAAAACCATAGTTGCAACTGTGGGCACACCACTCTTAGCAAACTATATGAAATTAAATAATCCACATGCGGCTATTGTCTTCGGTGGTTTGATTGGGACAACTAGCGGTGTCACTGCAGGATTGGCTGCTACGGATCCAAAATTAGTGCCCTATGGGGCTTTGACAGCTACTTTCTATACCGGTTTAGGGTGTTTATTGTGTCCCTCCCTCTTCTATTATCTCCTACGAATTGTTCTCAATGGGTAAGCGTCACTTTAAAAAAATGAGTATTTTGAAATTTAAATTAATCTTATGAGAACATTCCTAATTCTTTTTCTTTTGGTTTTTCAATTTGTTCAAGGACAAAAAACCGCTGACCCCTTTCAAGCAATTGAATCTTTTTTTGAAGCCTTTCACAGTAAAGATGCTCAAGGGCTTCAAGACAGTTTTGAGCCAACTGCTGTAATGCAAAGAGCTGCCATGAAAGATGGAAAATCAGTTTTATTACCCCAAGATATTTCTCTTTTCATAGATAGGGTGGTTTCCAGACCAAAATCCCCGGTTTGGAACGAGTCTTTAGGAAAGCCCAAAGTTCAAAAGTCTTCAAATTTAGCTACAGTTTGGGTGCCTTTTAAATTTTATTTAGACGATACCATATCACATTGCGGTGTCAATCAGTTCACTCTTTTTTGGAATGGGAATCGGTGGAAAATTATTCATCTGATTGACACATCCGAAAAGTGTTTAGACTAAACTTTCACTTTTTTGAGTTTTAATTTGAAAGGGTGTTTTTAACAACAGTTCCTTTTTTCATTACAATATCAACTTTCTGAAGTAAAGAAATATATCGCAACACATCTCCTTTGACTGCGATGATATCTGCTTGTTTTCCTTCAGTAATGGTGCCAACATGTTCTTCAACTCCCATAAACTTGGACGGCCAATAGGTCGCAGACTTGATTGCTTCAAGCGGGCTTACGCCTAATTCTCTTACCCATATATCTAACTCATTCCAAGTACTTTGGGAATGAAATTTCATCGGTACACCACTATCGGTACCAATCATCATCACAACTCCTGCTTCTTTAAGCTGATTGAATTTTGTTTTTAAGGTGGGTTTTCTAATTGAAGTGAGCTGAAAATAAGGAAGTTCTCCGGGCTTGCTTATAGAAGCTTTTATGTCTTTTACAATCGAGTCTGGTAAATCCAGATGCCAACTATCATTATCTAAACTTTCAGGATTATTTATAACGTAATCATGATTAAAAAGAACTTCAATTGTTGGGGTCCAATATAAAGGTCCTAAATTCATCTTTGCCGTTCGGTCTTTAATGAGTTCCATAACATCATCCGGATAGGCAGGAGAGGAGGAAAGACCTGTATGTTCGAAATTATCTACCCCCGCTTTAATCCCTAATCTTATTTCCTCAGGGCGATGAGAATGGGCGACTACTTTTAGCTTGTTTTTATGTGCTTCATCAACAATTGCCTTTACTTCTGCATAGGTCATTTGGTCTTGGTCGATTAACTTGATACAATCTACTCCAGCCTTGGCAAGTTTTTTGACTTTAGCTCTTGCATCTTTTTCGCCATTTACACCCCATCGAAACGCTTCGGTTCCTGGATAAGGTTCTTTTTGAATAAAAGGACCACTCATATACATCGTGGGTCCAGGGAGTCTTCCTTGATTGATAGCATCTCGAACAGCAATACTCGCTTTAAGAGGCGCTCCCAAATCTCGAGCACTTGTTACCCCTGCCAATAAGAGCTGATGCGCCGAAGCAGGCATGATGACATTTTCAAAAATGGGTAAATAGGTCTTGTCCCAATAGCTGTAATCGGAATGTCCCGTAATCATTAAATGAACATGCATGTCCCATAGCCCTGGAAGGATACTCATCCCTTCAGTAGAAATTACTTCCGCATTTTCTGGAATAGGGGTATTGTCCTGAGTACCTACTTTTATTATGGTTTCACCTTTTATTAAAATAACACTGTTTTTTACAGGCTGATTTCCGAATCCATCAATAAGGGTTCCGCCAACTAATGCCTTGGTTTGAGCTACAAGAGCAAAGGGGAAGATCAAGAGGTATAAAATTTTTTTCATTTTGAGAAATATATGTTTACCCTCCAATTTAGTGAAAAAAACGGAACACTTTCATTGCCTTTTCTTTTAAGGAAACATCTATGTTAAAGAATAAGTGTAATTTAGAATCAGTGTAAAACCCATTTTATATGAAATCCATAAAATTAAAATCACTATTTCTCTCAGTATGCTTTTTTGTATGCATACAACAAGTCACTGCTCAATACATCGGCTATACTCAAGAAACATGGAAAAATCAAGATGCTGTTGAAAAAATATTTCTTAAACTTCAAAACACCAAAGCCTTTAAAAAGCATTTAAAAAATTTGACCCTACGTCCGCATGTAGTAGGAAGTAAAGCCAATGAGCAAGCCAGAGAATATATAAGTAAGATAATGGGAAATGCAGGTTTGGAAGTAACCCAATACCCATACGATGTTTATCTCCCTAAAGAGCCAGGTTATTCTCTAATAGAGATTGTAACTCCCAAAAGGACTGTGCTAAATCAAAAGGAGGATATCATAGAAGAAGATCCTTTTTCAAACGATGAAACCTTGTGGAAAGGATGGAATGCCTTTTCGGGTAGTGGCGATGTTACTGGAGAAATTGTGTATGCAAATTATGGAAGAAGGGAAGATTTTGAACAGCTCAAAGCCTTAGGAGTCAGCCTGGAAGGAAAGATTGTTCTAGCTCGCTATGGAGGAAACTTTAGAGGATTTAAAGCTAAATTTGCTGAAGCAAACGGAGCTTCTGGTTTAATAATATATACCGATCCTGCAGATAGTGGATTTACTAAAGGCTTGGTTTTTCCCGAAGGACCTTATTATAACAATTCCACAATTCAAAGAGGCTCCCTTTTAACAGCAGATTTTACGGGTGACCCCTTAACTCCTTTCGAACCAGCATTGCCATTGGATGGAAAGAAGAAAGTTAAACGAATTAAGGCTGAAGATGCACAATTTCATTCGATCCCAGTTAGCCCTATTTCTTATGGAGAGGCAGAAAAAATAATCCAACACATGAAAGGAATGGCCGTGCCTAAAGGCTGGCAGGGAGGACTTCCCTATACCTACAGGGTTGAAGGGGGGCCATCCTTAAAGGTACGACTGAAAGTGGAGCAGAAAAAGGGCTTTGTTCGCGCCACTAATGTGGTTGGAATGTTAAAAGGTAATGAAGCACCCGATGAATGGATCATCTTAGGGAGCCATTATGATGCATGGGGTTTTGGCGCTACTGATCCCAATAGTGGAACTGCGATGTTATTGAGTTTGAGTGAAACCCTAGGAAGGCTTAAAAAAGAAGGCTTTGCTCCAAAGCGATCCATCTTAATTGGTCATTGGGATGCCGAGGAGCATGGGGTAATCGGTTCAAGCGAGTGGGTAGAACACCTTCAAAAGGATTTGAAAGCAAAAGGAATTGCCTATATGAATTTTGACGGGGGTGTTTCCGGTAAAAATTTTGGGGCATCCTCTGCCCCAACTTTAAAAAAATTGCTTTTAGAGACTTCCAAAAAAGTTGATTATCCCTACACAGAACAAAATTTATTTGAATTTTGGAAAAAAGAGAATCAACAGCAACCCGCCATCGGTAACCTAGGTGGAGGGTCAGATCATATTGCGTTTTACATGCATGTTGGCGTTCCCTCTTTAAGTGGCGGAGCTGGCGGAGTGAATTTATATCACTCCAATTACGACAGTTTTTATTTTTATGAAAAATTTGTTGATCCAGAGTTTAAAATGGGACCTATGGTAGAACAAATGGCTGGGATGATGGCATTAACATTGGCAAATGGGACACTCATTCCTTATGACGTAAACAAATATGCAACAGATTTAGCCATGCATTTTAAAAATGCAACTAAAAAAGTTGAAGCCTATCATCCCGATTTTAAAGGATTTGTTAAGGCAGCACAAGCTATTAATGATTTGGAAGAAATTGCTAAGAAACTCTCTATAGGGATGGAGTCTTTTTTAAATAAGGGACCGTTATCAAGACAAAAAATTAAGGAAATTAATAAACAACTGATTGCATTGGAAAAGAGTTTTATCTCCGAAAAAGGAATGTATTTTGGTTCTTGGTATCGCTCATTATATGCCGCTTCAGATCCCTACAGCGGTTATGGAGCTTGGATATTACCAGGTATAGAATATGAAATTGCAAATCAGGAA
>JALRDC010000150.1 GCA_023262245.1 Flavobacteriaceae bacterium | reverse complement strand
CAACCAACTGATTTGCGCAGGACTCTCGTTGCGCGCCGTGCTTACGGGTAAGCGTGCCGACCAAGTCGTGCCTTGCCAAGATTGTTCGGCCAGCGCATGTTGGTCGGTCGCAGCCTCCAAAAGCTCAGGTTCATTGGGGAGTTCCAAACGATAATTCGTGAATGTTTGAAGGGTGTTAAATGAAGTTGAATAATCATTAATTCGCAAATTATCGTATCCCTCCATATATTCATTTTGAAAAAGATTTGAGGGAGTCCAATTGTGATTAAAATGTTTGATTTTATAGTAATAATCTGCTTCATCACCATTTAAATCATCGAAGACTAAGGTTATTTTTTCTCCAAGACTTACCACAGGAAAGTTGTTACTTCTTTCAGATCCAAAAAATTGTACCGTTTTAATGTTGTCTGGAGGGGCATACTCTAAACCTTCTTGAGCAAAAGAGGTGAGGTAAAAAATGCACATGCAAGCTCCAAAAAAATGCTTTCTTTTCATTTCTAGTAAATGTAAATGTTCACTTTGTGATGACCAAATAGCGGGTTTATTAATAAAAAGGTTCAACACCTATTTAGAATCAATATAAATAATTCATTTCAGTGATTATTTGCTTTTCCCAAAGGGGTTTAGTTAGTAAATTTGCAACGTTTTTAGAAATAGATTTTAATGGAAGTAATTAAAGGAATTCAAACACGTCGAGGTGCGAATCTGAATATTAAGGGATCAGCAGAAAAAATATTAAATAAAACTATTTCATCAAAAAATTACGCTCTCAGACCCGATGATTTTTTTGGAACCATCCCCAAACTCATTTTAAAAGAAGGAGCAACGGTAGTGGCAGGTACTCCGATTTTCTTCAGTAAGAAAAATCCTGAAATAAAGTTTGTATCCCCTGTGGCGGGAACCATCAAGTCTATAGAGCGAGGACCTAAGCGAAAAATTGAACGTATTCTTATCGAAGCTTCAAAAAATCAAGAATCAGTGCCCCATGATGTTAAAGATTGGGAAAAGCGGGACCGTGATGCTCTAAAGTCCTTATTGTTGGAAAGTGGAAACTGGCCTTTTATTCATCAACGACCCTATGGCACCATAGCCAACCCTTCTGATACACCAAAAGCCATTTTTATCAATACAGCAAAAACAGATCCTCTTCACGAAGATTTTGATTTTATACTGAAGCAAGAACAGAAAGAGTTTCAATTGGGAATTGATCTGCTCAATAAACTAGTGGATCAAGAAGTATTTTTAGGAGTGGAAAAGTCTTTTCCTGGGGATTTTGAAAAAATTAAAGGGGTTCAACATTACACAGTTAAAGGACCACACCCTGCTGGTAATTTAAGTTTACACATACAAAAGTTGTGTCCCCTAAACATGGGAGAACGTGTTTGGACCGTAAACGCAGAAGACGTTGCTAACCTTGGTAGGTTTATTAGCACAGGAGAATTCTCATCGCAAAGAACCATTGCAGTAACAGGAAATGCAGTTGAAAAGCCTCGGTATTTTCAAACCATAATAGGAGCTGAATTGGCTCCCATTTTGAACGAAGCAGGAATCAAAAATGAGGATGTTCGTGTCATCAATGGAGATGTTTTAACGGGGAGTACAGCCCATATCAACGATTATTTGGGATATTATAACAACCTTGTAACCGTAATTCCAGAAGGCAATAAGTACCGAATGTTTGGATGGTTACCCTTTAAAGACAATAACATACTAAGTCTCTCCAACACTTCTTTTTCTAGACTTTTTAACAAAAAAGGTTTTGACGTAGATACAAATCTAAATGGAGAAGAGCGAGCTTTGGTCGTAACAGGAGAGATGGAAAAAATATTCCCAATGGAGATTTACCCTATGCAACTTCTTAAGGCCTGTATGATAGAAGACATTGAAAAAATGGAGGCTTTAGGGATCTACGAGGTAGTTCCTGAAGATTTTGGATTGGTAGATTATGCAAATACTTCTAAGCTAGAAGCACAAGAAATAATTCGCCAGGGAATTGAATTAATGATTAATGAAGTAGGATAAAACAATACGTATGAATTTTCTAAGAAAAAGTTTAGACAACTTAAAAAAACCCTTCGCTAAAGGGCAAAAACTAGAAAAGTTTGCCCCAGCACTCAATGCTTTTGATACTTTTTTATTTGTACCGAATCACACAACAAAAAAAGGAGCGCATATTCGGGATGCTGTAGATTTGAAGCGCACGATGGTAACGGTAATTATTGCCCTTTTACCTGCACTTATCTACGGAATTTACAATACGGGTTATCAGTATTACATTCAAACTTCTGAGCCATTTACATTTTTTGATGCCTTTATTCATGGTTCATGGAAAATAGTACCAATGATTATTGTTTCTTATGTGGTAGGACTTTCCATTGAATTTGGTTTTGCAGTATACAGGGGTCATGAAGTAAATGAAGGATATCTGGTAACAGGTCTTTTAATCCCGATGATCATGCCAGTTGATATCCCACTTTGGATGGTTGGTATTTCAACAGCCTTTGCGGTTTTGGTAGCCAAAGAAGCATTTGGAGGAACAGGGATGAACATTCTCAACCCTGCCCTTACAGCCAGAGCCTTTGCGTTTTTTGCTTATCCAACTTACATGTCAGGAAATAAAGTATGGGTTTCTGAAGCGACTAATGTAGATGCAATCTCAGGAGAAACGATTTTAGGTACTTTAGCTGCCGGAGGAAAAGTAAACTACTCAATGTTGGAAATGTTTCAAGGATCCATTCCAGGGTCTATTGCAGAAACTTCAACCCTTTGGGTAGCTGTTGGCGCTTTGATACTTATATTAACAGGAGTAGGAAGTTGGCGAATTATAACGGGTGGAATAATAGGAGCCGCTGTCATGGGATTGCTCTTTAATCTATGGGGAGCTAATGAATTGATGAGTTTTTCATGGATGAATCACTTAGTAGTTGGTGGTTTTGCCTTTGGAATTGTCTTCATGGCTACAGATCCGGTATCTGCTGCTCAGACAACAAAAGGAAAATGGATTTATGGAATTTTAGTAGGAATTTTTTGTATCATGATTCGCGTGTTTAATCCTGCCTATCCAGAAGGCGTCATGCTAGCCATTTTATTAATGAATGTTTTTGCTCCAACCATCGATCACTACGTTGTTAATGGTAATATTAATAAACGCAAAAAGCGATGGGCGTTAGCTAAACAAGAACTTAAAACTGCATAAAAATGAATAGAGACAGTAATGCATATACTTTTTTGTTCGCGACAATAATGGTTTTAGTTGTTGCCTCCTCTCTTGCATTTACCGCAAGTTCTTTGAAAGAATTGCAAAATGCTAATGTGAGAAAAGAGAAAATGCAAAATATCTTGGCAACCATTGGGATTCAATCAGATAGAGAAAAAGCAGAAACACTTTACAAAAAATACATTACAGCTGAGCTTTCATTAACTCAAGCTGGAACTATTGACCAAGAAGTCAATGCATTTGAAATCAAACTCAATAACGAGCTTAAAAAACCTGCATCTGAACAACGATTTCCTTTGTACGAAGCCAATGTTGAGGGAGAAAAATTTTATATCGTCCCACTAAGAGGTGCTGGATTATGGAATGCCATCTGGGGTTATATTGCTTTAGAAGAAGATAAAAACACCATTAAAGGAGCTGTTTTCGATCACACAGGAGAAACAGCTGGACTTGGTGCAGAAATTACTCAGCAATGGTTTCAGGATCGTTTCTTAGGTGAGAAAGTATTTGATACTAATGGGAATTTAGTTGGAATCAATGTTTCCAAGACAAATAATGATCCAAAAGATTTAGATAAAGACGACCACGAAGTAGATGCTATTTCTGGAGCAACAATCACAGGCGATGGGGTTACCGATATGATTTTAGAACGACTGACGCATTACCTACCCTATTTGAAAGCACAAGAAAATACAGTTGCATTAATCAACTAGAAACAATGGAAGAAAACAACGTAAAATCTGAAAAGAATCCAACCGTTCTCTTTGTAAATAAAGAAAAGGAACCGCTCTTTTCAAAAAAGAACAGAAAGCTATTGTCTGACCCCATGGACGACAACAACCCCATAACTGTCCAGGTTTTAGGTATCTGTTCTGCTTTAGCAATTACAGTTCAACTTAAACCTGCAGTTGTAATGAGTATTTCTGTAATGGCAGTAATGGCGGCAAGTAATGTGATTATCTCTTTATTAAGAAATTTAATCCCCAACAGAATTCGGATCATTGTTCAGTTAGTTGTCGTAGCTTCTATGGTAATTTTAGTTGATCAAATTTTACGTGCTTTTGCATATGATGTAAGTAAAGAACTTTCTATTTTCATAGGGCTCATCATTACAAACTGTATCGTGATGGGTCGTTTGGAAGCCTTTGCATTGGGAAATGGTGTATGGAAATCTTTTCTTGACGGAATAGGAAATGCGGCAGGATACGGAGTGATTTTAATCTTGGTTGCCTTTTTTAGAGAATTGTTTGGATCAGGAAAATTATTTGGATACCAAGTCATTCCAGACGCTCTTTACGAAATGGGATATGTTAACAACGGATTGATGCTTTTATCTCCTATGGCTTTGATTACTGTTGGATTATTAATTTGGGTTCAGCGATATCGAAACAGAACCTTAATCGAAAAAAATTAAGTATCAATGGAAGCATATTTAAACTTATTCGTTAAAAGTATTTTTATAGAGAACATGATCTTCGCCTATTTTTTAGGGATGTGTTCCTATCTAGCCGTTTCAAAAACTGTAAAAACAGCGGTAGGGTTGGGATTTGCTGTAATTTTTGTATTGGCCATTACAGTACCAATCAACTTTTTATTGGATACCTACTTACTCAGACCAGGGGCTTTATCCTGGTTAGACGCTTCTTATACCGAGTTGGATTTAAGCTTTCTTAGTTTTATCATGTTTATTGCCGTGATAGCCTCTATGGTACAATTAGTTGAGATGATTGTAGAAAAGTTTGCTCCTGCCTTGTATGGAGCTTTAGGAATTTTCCTCCCTCTTATAGCAGTGAATTGCGCAATTTTAGGAGGGTCACTTTTTATGCAGCAAAAAGATTTTTCTGGAGTTGCAGAATCTGCAGTTTATGGATTAGGATCTGGAATAGGATGGTTACTGGCCATTTTAGCAATTGCAGCTATACGTGAAAAAATCACGTATTCTAATGTCCCAGCTCCATTACGCGGTTTGGGAATTACATTTATCATTACAGGGCTTATGGCTCTAGGTTTTATGAGTTTTATGGGAATTAAATTATAATTTAAGAATGGAGTTAACAGTTGTTGTAGCAAGTATTATTGTCTTTTTAACCATCACCTTTCTTCTGGTGGGAATGCTTTTAGGAGCA
>JALRDC010000147.1 GCA_023262245.1 Flavobacteriaceae bacterium | reverse complement strand
TAAAACAAGTTTACTGCAACCCACTTGCAAAGTTTAACGATTGCAGTTTTCGCATAAACCTTTGATAACCATATTGGCCTGTTGCATTTTGAAGTTTTTGGGTAGTTCTACTTGAGGAATGTTCTGATTTATAGGATAGCGACATGTTTGAAGAATTCGGTTTTGAAACTCTCACAGCGGCCCAAGCCAGCCTTTATTTTGCGCTTGGGCTTGGTCTTTTGTTTGGCGTATTTAGCGAACAGGTCAAATCTTAGGTGCTGGATTGGATGTTTTGGAATACGAAAAAACCTCTTTTGAGCAATTAAATCCCAATGAAATTCCTTTGCCTTTACAATACCTAAGAAAGGCTGAAAACGTATTACTCAGCCCTCATGTAGCAGGTTGGACCTTTGAAAGCCATCGTAAATTAGCTCAAACTATTGTCGATAAAGTAAAAAGCATCTTTTTCTAAGCCACTACCAGTTGCAGTGTTTCTTTACCGCGTTGCTCTAAAAGCACATCTTTTCCATTTTGAAGTTTATTGATCGCATCTTGATCAAAGTGACGTATGGTATACAATGAAACATCTCTGTGAACGCTTATTTTGTACTTGTTTTTGAGAATCAACAGTAACTCATCTAGCTTTTTAAACTTATTGTCGACACAGACCGAAAATGAAATGGCAGAGTTTTGAATGAGCTCTACTTTTGTTTGGTATTTGTGAAACAATTTAAAGAGTTCACTCATCGAATCTTCGACTATAAATGAGAAATCCAAAGAGGATAACTTAATCAATACCTGATCTTTTTTGACAATAAAACAAGGAATCTTTGGTTCGATTCCCTTTCCTTTTCCAACAACAGTTCCAACCTCATTAGGTTTTACAAAAGACTTAACTCGAAGTGGAATTTCTTTGCGCTGTAAAGGCTGTAATGTTTTTGGGTGAATTACAGAAGCTCCGTAAAATGCTAATTCAATTGCTTCTCTATAAGAAATACTATTGAGCAATTCTGCATCTTCAAAATACCTTGGATCGGCATTTAAAACCCCAGGAACATCTTTCCAAATGGTTACTGAACTCGCATCCAAACAATAAGCTAGGATTGCAGCAGAATAATCGGACCCCTCTCTTCCCAAAGTCGTAGTGAAGTTGTTTTCATCAGATCCTAAAAATCCTTGAGTTACATATAATTTAGAACTATCAATTTGAGATTTAATCGCCTGAGCTGTCAAATCCCAATCCACTTTTGCATCTCTGTACTCGGAACCTGTTTTAATACAAGTTCTAACGTCCAACCACTCATTAGCAATTCCAATCTCATTCATATAGTAACTGAGAATCGTAGTTGAAACAAGCTCACCATATCCAACTACTTGATCGTAAACAAAACTGTAATTTGGAGATTTGTTCCAAGCTAAAAATCCTTTAACCTCTTCAAACAACGCTTGAAGTTTCTTATAAATAGGGTGTGATTTAGATTCGAACAAGGCGTCGATGATTTCATAATGAAAATCTTCAACCACTCGAATTGCCTTATTTTCATCAGCATCATCATCAAAGTAATGAGCCACTACTTCTTCCATGGCATTGGTGGTTTTTCCCATTGCTGAAACTACCACTAAAGTTTCTTTGTGACCAAATTCTTTTAAAATTGAAACTACATTCTTTACGCTTTCAGCATCTTTAACTGAAGCTCCTCCAAACTTAAATACTCTCATTGATTGTGTACTACTTGAAATTTTTAATCCCCTGTTCATCTAGTTGAACAACATCCCAGTCTCTTAACACCTTGGCTCCTTTGGCTTCGTAAAATGAAATAGCTGGTTCATTCCAATCTAAAACATCCCATGAAACGCGTTTGACACCTAGTTCTTTGGCATAATCCACTACTTGTTTCAATAAGGCAGAACCAATTCCTGAACCCCTCAACGATTGAGTGACAATCAAATCTTCCAAGTGAAGAGCCACTCCTTTCCAAGTCGAGTAACGAGGATAAACAAGAGCAATACCAACAATACGAGCTTCTTTTTCAGCCACAAAACACTTAAATGCATCCCCTTCGAATCCATCTCTGATGAGATCCTCTTCTGTGATTTCAACAGCATAAGGTTCATTTTCAAAAACGGCGAGTTCCTGAATCAAACCCAACACTTCTTTCATATCCGTTGGCTTAGCCGTTCGTATTAAATAAGACATTGTTGTTACAAATAAAACACAAAGTTAAATATTTAAGTTTACTAACAAAAACACCTTCTATTCTTTTCACAAAAACAGAAGGTGTTGTTACATTATAGAGCAAAAGTGGTTAATCCCTTTATTTTAGAAGCATTTGATACTCTTCAAATGTGAATTTTCCTTCAAAAATACGGATGGATTTAGCGATAATTTTAGAAGCTGCCTCTGCAGTAAAACCAATTCCAATTGCGTATCTATTTAAAAGTTTTAATTCAGCTTCATCGAGCTGATGATCTGAATAAACAATTTTAAAGAAATCAAACATACGTTCCAATCGACTTTCTTTATCTGAACTGATCTCAACAGCGTACTTTTTTCCGTTGTTGATGATCTCATCGTACTCTGCATCGGTGATTTCTAATTTTTGAGCTAAACGATTAATGACATTTAATTCATCTTCATTCACAGTTCCACTAGCTGTAGCAAGTGATACAATCGAAGCAAAATGAGCTACGTTGTTTTTGTGTTTTCCACTGGTATATAAATCGGCAATTGACATAGTTATTATATTAAGATTCTATAACAAAGATACTCAATCGCATATTTTTTTCCTTAAAATTCAGGTTTTTTATTTACTCGAATACTATCTTTGACCAAAATACGAAAATTGAGTATTTCACTAGTCTTAGAAGAGTTTTCAAAGTCTTTGCCGCTGCAAAAACTAGGGGATTTTCTATCCCAAAATCAAACCAAAGGAATTCCGAGTAAAATTCATCTCGAAGGGCTTGTAGGCTCATCGCTTTCATTGAGTATTGCACATATATTTAAAACTCAAAATGCTCCAATACTGCTGCTGTTTGAAGAAAAAGAGGAAGCTGCTTACCTTTTTAACGACCTACAGTATTTAATTAGTGAAGAAGACGTGCTCTTTTATCCAGCGAGTTATCGAAGACCCTATCAGATTGAAGAGACCAATAATGCCAATGTGGTTTTAAGGGCAGAGGTTCTCAAAAGAATTAGTTCAAGAAAAAAACCAGCGGTCATTGTTTCTTATGCCAATGCTATTTTTGAAAAGGTCATCAGTAAAAAGAGTATTGAAAAAAATACCATTAAACTTAGCGTTGGAGATCAAATAGACCTTGAATTTTTAAATGAAACTCTGTTTGAATACCATTTCAACAGAGTGGATTTTGTAACAGAGGCAGGTGAGTTTTCCGTAAGAGGTGGAATTGTCGATGTATTTTCATTTGATCACGACGATCCCTATCGCATTGAATTTTTCGGTAATGAAGTAGACTCCATTCGCAGTTTTGATATCGAAAGTCAACTCTCTATAGAGCCGATGAAAAAGATCAGTATCGTTCCCAATATTGACGATAAGAATCAAGACGAAGAACGTATCAGTATCTTTGAGTTTCTAAAGAATCAGACCTGGGTTATCAGTAAAAATACAGGCCTCATCAGCCATCATTTAGAAGAGCAATACCAAAAGGCAGAAGAGGCCTTTAGCGAATTAAAAACTGAGGTAAAACACCTGAAACCCGATAATTTATTTATCGATAAGGCAGATTTCATCAATCAACTAAAACAGTTCACACACCTACAAACTGGAACAAAGAGTGAAATTCCTGTCAATGACTTAATCAGCTTTCAATCGAGTCCCCAGCCTTCTTTTAATAAGAAATTTGATTTATTGATCGAAGATTTACACCTCAAAAAAGAACAGGGCTATACCAACATCATCTTTTGTAGCTCTGAGGAACAGGTAAAAAGACTCGATGACATCTTTGCGGAATTAGATCCAGCCTTTACTTACACCTCTATAGTAGCTCCTCTTCATCAAGGTTTTGTGATGGAAGCTCTTAAATTGTGTTGTTATACAGATCATCAAATCTTTGAGCGTTATCACAAGTTCAAATTAAAATCCAATGCCAACAAAAGAGCGAGTCTCCAACTTTCAGAACTCAACAATCTTGAAAACGGGGATTACGTCACTCATATCGATCACGGTATTGGTCGTTTTGCAGGACTTCAAAAAATTGATGTCAATGGACAAATGCAAGAGGCGATCAAACTCATCTATGGAG
>JALRDC010000118.1 GCA_023262245.1 Flavobacteriaceae bacterium | reverse complement strand
ACATTCCCAAGGGTGTACGATGCCCTATGGAGCTTTCAACTTATTTTAGAATCAATCAAGCAGGAACGGGTCAGTTCGAACGAACTTTAGTCATTGCTGATGAATCTAGTTACGTTAGTTATTTAGAAGGATGTACTGCTCCTTCTAGAGATGAAAATCAGCTCCACGCAGCCGTTGTTGAACTTATTGCATTAGACGATGCCGAAATTAAATATTCTACGGTACAAAATTGGTTTCCAGGTGATAAAGAAGGAAAAGGAGGGGTATTTAATTTTGTAACCAAAAGAGGCGTTTGCCATACCCGTTCTAAAATTTCTTGGACGCAGGTAGAAACCGGCTCAGCAGTAACTTGGAAATACCCCTCTTGCATCTTAAAAGGAGATCACTCTATTGGAGAATTTTATTCCATTGCGGTGACTAACAACTATCAACAAGCCGATACTGGAACAAAAATGGTGCATCTAGGGAAAAATACCAGTAGCACTATTATCTCAAAGGGAATTTCAGCTGGAAAGTCCCAAAACAGTTACCGAGGATTGGTACAAGTTGGACCCCGTGCAAAAAATGCTAGAAATTTCTCACAATGTGATTCCCTCTTGATGGGAAACGATTGTGGAGCTCACACCTTTCCTTATATCGAAGCTAAAAGTAACTCTGCCCAAATAGAACACGAAGCAACAACCAGTAAAATCGGTGAGGATCAAATTTTTTATTGCAACCAAAGAGGAATTGATACCGAAAAAGCGATTGCACTTATCGTTAATGGGTTCAGCAAAGAAGTATTGAATAAACTCCCAATGGAATTTGCTGTAGAAGCACAAAAATTGTTAGAAATTTCCCTCGAAGGATCAGTGGGATAAAAAAAGAATACATGTTAACTATAGAAAACTTACACGCCCAAGTAGAGGGAAAAGCAATATTAAAAGGAATCGATCTAGATGTAAAAGCAGGAGAAGTTCACGCTATAATGGGACCAAATGGTTCAGGGAAGAGTACCTTATCCTCCGTTGTTGCAGGAAATGAAGATTATGAAGTAACCCAAGGGAAAATTTTATTGAAAGGAAATGACCTCGCCGAACTGGATGCTGAAGAACGCGCCCATTTGGGGATTTTTCTTTCTTTTCAATACCCTGTAGAAATCCCAGGAGTTACGGTGACCAACTTTATTAAAACTGCCATTAACGCTAACCGAAAAGCAAAAGGCCTCGAAGACATGCCCGCCAGCACACTCTTAAAAAAGATTAGAGAAAAAGCAAAACTGCTTGATATTGATTCCAAATTTTTGTCACGTTCTTTAAACGAAGGTTTTTCAGGAGGAGAGAAAAAAAGAAATGAAATTTTTCAAATGGCCATGTTAGAGCCATCCCTCGCTATTCTTGATGAAACCGACTCTGGTTTGGATATCGATGCTTTAAAAATTGTTGCCAATGGAGTAAATAAACTCAAAGGCAAAGACAACGCAGTAGTAGTCATTACGCATTACCAAAGATTATTGGATTATATTGTACCTGACTTTGTTCATGTTCTTTTTGATGGAAAAATTGTAAAATCTGGAACGAAGGAATTAGCGCACGAGCTCGAAGCGAAAGGTTACGATTGGATTAAAGAACTAGCGTAAATGGAATTTAAAGAAAAATTAATTTCGTCCTACCTGGCTTTTGAAGAAGGATTAGATCTAACAGATACCGTTCACGAAACACGTGCGAATGCCTTAAAAATCTTCGAAGAAAAAGGCTTTCCAACCAAAAGAGATGAAGCATGGAAATGCACCTCATTAGAAGCATTAATCCAACAGGATTATTCTATATTTCCAAAATCTGAGATTAGTATAGAACTTAAGGATGTCAAGAAGTATTTTCTCTACGATACGGATACTTATAAGGTCATTTTTATTGATGGAGTGTACAGTCCCTTTCTTTCAAATACCACTCACGACGGTTTAGACGTTTGTTTAATGTCTGCCGCTTTGTCAAAACCGAAATACCGAAAGTTAATCAATACCTATTTCAATAAAATAGCAGTCGCAGAAGAAAGCTTAACAGCACTCAACACCTCTTACGCAAAAGAAGGGGCCTTTGTTTATATTCCAAAAAAAACAGTGGCAGAAAAGCCCATTGAAATTATTCACTTTTCCTCTGGAGATGAGGCAGCATTATGGTTACAACCTAGAAACCTTATTGTGGTTGATGAAAACTCTCAAGTACAAATTATTGAACGCCATCAAAGCTTAAAGGAGCACCCTGTAGTTACAAATAGTGTTACTGAAATTTACGTCCATAAAGAGGCTTATGTAGATTATTATAAACTCCAAAATGATTTGACAACGGCTTCCTTGATAGACAATACCTATATTGTTCAAGAAGAAAACAGTCATGCCAGTGTTCATACTTTTTCCTTAGGAGGAAAATTGATTCGCAATAATTTGAGATATTTTCATAAGGGAGAGCGTATTTTATCGACACTAAAAGGAGTGACCATTTTAGAAGGGAAACAACATGTAGATCATTCTACACTAGTACATCATTCTCAGCCCAACTGTGAAAGCCACCAAGATTATAAGGGAATTTTTTCAGAACGATCCGAAGGCGTTTTTAACGGACAGATACTGGTAGATAAAATTGCACAGAAAACAAATGCTTTTCAGCAAAATAACAACATCCTTCTAGATGACAAAGCCACAGTAAATAGTAAACCACAACTGGAAATTTTTGCTGATGATGTAAAATGCTCGCATGGCTGTACTATTGGACAGATGGACGAAGAAGCCCTATTTTACCTTCGTACCCGAGGTATTCCTAAAAAAGAAGCCAAAGCACTAATGACCTATGCATTTGCCAATAATGTTCTTGAAAGTGTTCAATTACCCTCTTTAAAGAAGAGAATTAATGGACAGATTGCAAGAAAGCTCGGAGTGAATCTTGGTTTTGACTTGTAATGATAGATGTTAAGAAAATACGCAAAGACTTTCCTATACTTTTTAGAAAAGTAAATGGCCAAGACTTGGTATATTTTGACAATGCGGCTACTTCTCAAACACCACAACAAGTGATTGACGTGATCGTGGACTATTATTCGCGTTTAAACTCTAATATCCATCGTGGGGTTCATAAGTTGAGTCAGGAAGCTACAGAAGCTTATGAGCAAGCACGTATTAAAATTCAGAAACATTTTAATGCCGCACAGGCATATGAAATTATCCTAACTGCTGGAACAACGGAAAGCATCAACCTTATAGCTTCAGGTTATAGCACACTTTTAGGAGCAGAAGATGAATTGATTATTTCTGCCTTGGAACACCATTCCAATATTGTCCCTTGGCAAATGCTTTGTGAAAAAACAGGCGCTCAACTCAAAGTGATTCCCATGACTTTAGAAGGTACTCTGGACATGGGAGCTTTTGAAACTTTATTGAGTTCAAAGACTAAGTTGGTTTTTGTCAATCATGTTTCTAATGCTTTAGGAACAATTAACCCCATCGAAACAATCATTTCTAAAGCGCATGCCGTTGGGGCAAAAGTGCTCATAGACGGTGCTCAAGCCTGCCCTCACATAAAACCAGATGTTCAAGCTTTAGATGTAGATTTCTATGTTACTTCAGCACACAAACTTTGTGGTCCTACAGGAGTTGGAATGCTCTATGGAAAATCAGAATTACTCAAAGCACTCCCTCCTTATCAAGGCGGAGGGGAAATGATAGCAACCGTTACTTTTGAAAAAACAACTTATGCGGAGTTACCCCACAAATTTGAAGCAGGCACCCCCAATATTGCGGGAGGAATAGCCTTTGGGGCAGCAATAGATTACATGAATAGCGTTGGTTTTGATAATATTGCTAATTATGAGGCAGAACTATTACATTATGCAACTACAGAATTAAAGAAGATCGAAGGGATGAAGATTTACGGTGAATCTCTCAATAAAACAGCGGTACTTTCTTTTAATGTAGCAGCAATTCATCCTTATGATTTGGGAAGCATCTTAGATCAGATGGGAATCGCAGTACGAACGGGGCACCATTGTGCTCAACCTATAATGGATTTTTTTAAAATTCCAGGGACGGTACGAGCGTCGTTTTCTTTTTATAATACCTTTGAGGAAATTGATCGTCTTGTTGAAGGAGTTCGTAAGGCAGTAGTAATGTTGCAATAAATTAATAATTTTAAGGATGAATACTATTGAAAGCATACAAAATGAAATTGTAGAGGAATTCTCTCTTTTTGAAGATTGGATGCAACGCTATGAGTATATGATTGAATTGGGAAAATCCCTTCCTCTAATTGATGAAAAATATAAAACAGAGGACCATATCATCAAGGGATGTCAAAGTAAAGTTTGGATTCACGCTGACCTTGAAGAGGATCAATTGAAGTTTACAGCCGATAGCGATGCCATCATTACCAAAGGAATTATAGCCTTACTGATTCGTGTGTTCTCAAACCAACACCCTAAAGATATCTTAGAGGCCAATACCGATTTTATTGATAAGATTGGATTAAAAGAACATTTATCGCCCACCCGTGCTAATGGATTAGTTTCCATGATCAAACAAATCAAAATGTATGCGGTGGCTTTTCAAACACAATTGAACTAATATTATGTCAGAAGCAATGGATACAACGAAGCTCGGAGAAAAAATTGTCAATGTTTTAAAAACCATTTTTGACCCTGAAATTCCGGTGGATATTTACGAATTAGGATTGATTTACGACGTATTTGTGAATGAGGAATCAGAGGTTAAGATTTTAATGACCTTAACAACCCCTAATTGCCCTGTAGCAGAATCCCTTCCCATGGAGGTAGAAGAAAAGGTAAAATCGCTCGATGAAGTGAAATCAGCGGAAGTTGAAATTACTTTTGACCCCCCCTGGACTCAAGATTTGATGAGTGAAGAAGCAAAACTCGAATTAGGAATGCTATAAGATGGCAGATCCCATTGTCAATAAAATTGCTAAAAGCCCATTGGTTACTATAGACTTGGAGGTCTATAAAACCGAGGGAACGCGAACTTTTATTGATATTTCGCAATGGTTAGAAGAAGGTATTTTACTAAGAGAAAAACCATTTAGAGCCATACTCCAAAAACAGGATTGGTCTGTGTATCAAGGTCAGCATGTTGCTTTAGATTGTACTTCAGACGCAATCTTACCTGCATGGGCAACTCTTTTAATTACAGCCTATTTAAGCCCTTTTGCAAAAACATTAGTGCAGGGGAGTTTACAAGATTTAGAAAAGCACCTATTTTCAAAGACTATAAGTACCCTGGACTTAAGTCCCTTTAAAGGAAAGCCCTTAATGATAAAGGGCTGTTCAGACACATCCATTCCGGAAGACGCATACATTCAATTGGTTCAACGATTGCAAACCGTCGCTAAAAGTTTGTTTTATGGGGAAGCCTGTTCTTCCGTACCTTTATGGAAGGCAAAAAAATAAGGTGAAGGAAACAACTCCTAAAATTTTAATTCTCACATACTACTGGCCTCCTTCAGGTGGATCGGGGGTACAACGATGGATGTACTTCGCCAAATACTTAAAACAATTAGGCCATGACCCTATCGTGATCACGGTAAATGAAAATCAAGCGTCTTACCCTATTCTTGATGCGAGCTTAAGTAAAGAAGTGGAGGGAATCCGGGTTATCAAAACCAATACTCGTGAACCTTTACGGTGGTATTCTCGCTTGATTTCTGGAGATACTCAAAAAGGGATTCCACAGGGGGCAGTCCCGACGAAAAGTATATTTGGGAAATTGACCGCCTATATACGTGGAAACTTCTTCATCCCCGATGCGCGAAAAGGTTGGGTGCCTTTTGCTGTTAAAGTCGCACAAGAAGTAATTTTAAAAGAACAAATTACTCACCTTATAACAACAGGCCCTCCCCATTCAACACATTTAGCAGGCTTAGAATTAAAAAAGGCTTTTCAATTAAAATGGTGGGTAGATTTCCGCGATCCATGGACAGATATTTTCTACAATACAACACTTTATAGAACTCAAAAGACAGTAGCAAAAGATCAAGCTCTTGAGAAAAAAGTAATTCAAAAGGCAGATGGTATAATTACCACCGTGGCAGGCAAACTCCAAGAACAACTCAAAACCAAAACTTCAAACAAAACTTTTGTTGTAATCCCTAATGGTTATGATGCAGATTTGATGGAGCAGACTCAAGCTGCACCAAAGAAAAAAGGCTTTCACATAGTTTACACAGGTCTTTTAACTCAAAATCAAGAGTATAAAAAACTAGTAAAAGCAATCCAGCAGGTTTCTCATAATTGCACAATATATTTTTCCCTGGCAGGAAATATTAATCCCACTATTATTGAAGAAATCAAATCAAACCTTCCAAATGTGAAAGTAGATTATTTGGGTTACCTGTCTCACGAGAAAGCGATTGCTTTAATGAAAAGTGCGGATCTTTTACTTAATTTTATTTTTAAAGGAGCGGAAAATCAAATGCTTTCGGGAAAGTTGATTGAGTATATGGCAACGGGAGTTCCTGTGTTATCCCTAGGCAATCCTAATTCGGAAGCCGGGCGTTTGCTAAATTTAGGAACTGCAGCAAAAATGATAGAAAAAGATGACACCTCCAAGATCGTTGCATTTTTAGAAAAAGCAGAAAAACAAAAAGGGAAATGGGTTAATTCTTTCCCTCAAAAATTAAATTTATCTCGAAAAGGAACGACCCAACATTTAATCGAAGCACTCTTTTCTTAAAGCGGTGCGTTTTCATTTGTAATACTACTACAAATAAGGATGAATAAAAATTATTGCGATAAACAGGGTCAACCCTTATAAAAACCATTTTTATTTAGATAACTCCAACTCTCTGAAGGAATCCATTCACTTAAGTTTTTTCCTGCTCTTATTCCTGCGCGAATTTCTGATGAGGAAATTTCTATTATAGGGGCTTGTATCCAGTGGATATTTGGATGGTTTTCAAATTCAGTAGGGACCCTTCCTTCCTTCTTTCTAGGATAAACATAGAGATGAAATCCCTCCAGGATATTTTTATAGTTTTTCCAAAACTTAAAGGAAACCATAATATCAGCACCCAAGAGGATTACAAAATCGTATTTGGGATGGGTTTTTTTTAATTTTTTCAAAGTGAGATAGGTATAATTAGGTTGGGGAAGGTCAAACTCTATTTGACTAAGACGCAGTTTTGGATCGGCATGAATTGCACGTTTTACCATTTCAAGTCGGTCTTTATCAGAAAGGATCTCTCTTTTTTGTTTGAAAGGGTTTTGAGGAGTAATGACTAACCAAACTTCATCCAAATCAGTGTGTTTTGCAAAAAACCTTGCCAGTTGAAGATGACCTTTGTGAATAGGGTCAAACGTTCCAAAAAACAAACCTATTTTTAACATAGGTCAAAGGTAGGGATTTGCTTAGGAATGCAAGAATTGTTTTACTAAGCGGACAGCTTCTGATTTAGCTTGTGTTAAGTCATCATTGACTAAGATAACATCAAAGTCTTGAGAGAAGGTAAGTTCGGTAGCCGATTTGTCCAAACGTTGCTGAATTTTTTCTTCGGTTTCGGTTCCCCTGGACCGGAGTCTGTTTTCTAATTCTTCAAGCGATGGGGGTTGTACAAAAATGGCAAGTGTATTTTTCGGATATTGTGCTTTTATATTCAGTCCGCCTTTGACATCGATATCAAAAAGGACATGTTTGCCTTCATTCCACAAGCGTTCAAGTTCTGATTTAAGAGTTCCGTAAAAAGCACCATGGTAAACTTCTTCATATTCGACAAAAGCTTCCTCTTTAATTTTTGTTCGAAATTCAGCTTCACTTAAAAAGTAATATGCTTTTCCATCTACTTCTTCTCCTCTAGGAGCACGAGAGGTAGCGGAGATTGAAAAGCCCAAAGGCAAATGTTGTTTTAAAAGATGATTTACTAAAGTGGTTTTCCCACTGCCTGATGGGGCTGAAAAGACGACAAGTTTACCCTGTTCCATTTTAAAGAACGTTTAATAATTGCTCTTTTATTTTTTCCAGCTCGTCTTTCATCTGTACTACAATTTTCTGTAGTTCAGCATGGTTCGCTTTTGAGCCTATGGTATTGACTTCTCTCCCGATTTCTTGAGCGATAAATCCAAGTTTTTTTCCGTTCGGAAAATCCTTTGACATCACCTCTCTAAAATAATCTAAATGATTTTGCAAACGAACTTTTTCTTCTGTTATATCAAACTTTTCAAGATAAAAGATTAATTCTTGTTCAAATCGATTGGCATCAATTTCTTGATTTAAATCTTCGAGTGCGGTTCTGAGTTTTTCTTCAATTTTTACAGTGCGTTCTGTATCTAGTTTCAGAGCCTTCTCAAGCTGTGATTCAATTAAATCTAAACGTAAACGAAGGTCTTTTTCTAATGCGGCTCCTTCATCTTGCTTAAAGCCTTGTATCTCTTGTATGACAGCATCTAGAAGCTCAAAAAGTACCTTTTTCTCTGCCTGCTCAAGGGTTTCTTTTTCTGAAGAAAGAGTATCTGGCAGGCGCAGTGCTAAGGCCATACGCTCGCTTTGGGTTGAGGTTCCGATTGCTTCAAGTTGTTTCATATAGGCTTTTACAACAGCTTTATTAATTGAGGATGGAGCAGTTTCTCCATTAAACTCTACATAGATATTAACATCTATTTTGCCTCGGTGCATTTGTTGTGTCAATCGTTTACGAATCTCAGGGTCGAGCTCTCTAAGATACGAGGGAGTTCGAAGATTGACATCTGCGTTTTTACTGTTTAAAGAACGAACTTCGATACTGATTTGTTTGTCCTCATATTGGGTTTCCTTTTTCCCAAAACCCGTCATGGACATGATCATAAAAAATTATTTAAAGTTTGCGAATTTTTATATTGCGAAAAGAAATTTTATCTCCGTGATCTTGTAAGCCAATTTTTCCGGTTTTAAATTTTCCAAAGTCTTTAAAATCACAATCATTGTTAAATTTTGAATTGGCAACAAGATTTTCCCACACCGGTCCGCTCAGCGGAAACTCCACGATTCGTGTCCCGTTAAGGTCAACACTTCCTTGATTTTTATCATGGTCTATTGTTAATAGGATGTGATTCCATTCCCCCGCAGGATTACAAACATCTTTTGAAGGCTCTACCAAATCATATAAAGCTCCTGCTTGATGAAAATTAGGGTTAAATTTGGCATCAGGATGACGCTCATTGTCCAAAAGCTGTATTTCAGGTCCCGTGGAGTAGGGTTTAGGAATGTTTTCTCCTTCTTGTACTCCCCAAAAGATCCCACTATTTCCACCTTCAGAAATGTTCCATTCTACAGAGAGTTGAAAATTTGTATAGTTTTTGTCAGTGACAAGATCATGAACAAAATCTCCTTTGGGTCTCAAACTCGGATCAAAAGTTAACACGCCTTTTTTTGCTGTCCAAATGGGTTTAATTCCTTTTCTATTGAAGCGATGCCATCCATTAAGTGTTTTCCCATCAAAGAGAGACTCCCATTCTGTTTCTACCGCTACTGATTTTGTGGGTGGAGAAGGATTAATTAAAAATAAAACAAGTGTTATAAGGGTAAGGAAGAATGTTTTCAAAGTGTTATGATTTTATAGGGTTAAAATATTTTTTAAAAAGGTTTCATCAATAGTACCTCCGGCAAAATCATCAAAAGTTTTTTGAGTAGCTTCAATGATATGGTTTTGAATGAAAGGGGCTCCCTCTCTTGCACCTTGCTCAGGGCTTTTTATGCAGCATTCCCATTCCATTACGGCCCAAACATCACAGCCGTATTCTGTAAGTTTGGTAAAAATAGTTTTAAAGTCTATCTGGCCATCACCTGGTGAGCGGTATCGTCCTGCACGGTCAATCCAGTCCCCATATCCTCCAAAAGCGCCCTTTTTACCATTAGGTTTAAATTCAGAATCTTTAACATGAAAGGATTTAATAAACTCGTGATAGTGGTCAATATATTCTAGATAATCCAGTTGTTGTAAGACAAAATGACTCGGATCATAAAGAATGTTGACCCGCTTGTGATTGTTGGTAGCTTCTAAAAAACGTTCGAAGGTGACTCCGTCATGAAGGTCTTCGCCAGGATGAATTTCATAACAAACGTCAACGCCATTTTCATCATAAACATCTAAAATGGGCTTCCATCTTTTAGCTAATTCTGAAAAACCCAGTTCAACAAGTCCCTCTGGACGTTGCGGCCAAGGATGCCAAGTGTGCCAAAGCAATGCCCCCGAAAAAGTGGCATGAGTTTTTAATCCTAATCGATTACTAGCTTTTGCTGCTTTTTTCATGGTTTCTATTGCCCAAGCAGTTCGCGCTTTTGGATTGTTTTTTACTGTATCAGGAGCGAAATTGTCAAACATCAGATCATAAGCAGGGTGAACTGCTACTAGTTGACCCTGGAGATGGGTTGAAAGTTCGGTAATTTCTAGACCATACGAATTTATTTTTCCTTTGAGTTCGTCGCAATAAGTTTGGCTTTCTGCTGCCTTGTCTAGATCGATGAGAAACGACTCCCAGGTTGGGATTTGAATCCCTTTATAACCTAGATCTGAAGCCCATTTACACATCCCATCCAAGGAGTTAAAAGGAGCTTTTTTGTCAACAAACTGCGCTAAAAAGATTGCAGGACCTTTTACGGTTTTCATTACTTGTCCAGACTTAGCCATATATTTCCTTTTTTATGTGATTCTACCACTTTT
>JALRDC010000103.1 GCA_023262245.1 Flavobacteriaceae bacterium | reverse complement strand
ATGCCACCTTCAATAACTTAAATGAGGTAACGGGAAGTTTAAGTCAACTAACAGATTCATTAAACCAAATGCCCCTTTCAGCAACGGTTAAAAATTTTGAGGCTACCTCCGAACAATTAAAAATTATATTGGGTCGACTAGAAGAAGGGGAGGGCTCTATGGGTCAATTATTAAATGATGAAGCGCTCTATGATAATCTTATAAATTCATCCAACGCGCTCGATGCGCTCCTTAGAGATCTTAAAGAACGTCCTAAAAGATATGTTCATTTTTCAATTTTTGGAAGAAAAGAAAAAACTAACGAGAAAAAATAACCTTTATGGCCTATCTGCCAAATTCTATCTTTCTCGTTCTTTTAGTTTTTAGTGTCGGTTTATTTATAAGAAACCTTAATCGCATCCGAAGAAACATCCATCTCGGAAAAGCAGTTAATAGAACCGACAATGCCCTTTTGCGATGGAAGAATATGTTAAGAGTAGCATTTGGTCAATCTAAGATGGTAAGTCGTCCAATAGCAGGATTTCTTCATCTCATTGTTTACATAGGTTTTGTTTTGATCAACATTGAGTTGCTTGAAATCATTCTAGATGGTTTGTTAGGGAGTCATCGTCTATTTGCTCCCCTTCTTGGAAGTTTTTACAACATCTTAATCGCTTCGTTTGAAATATTAGCTTTTTTGGTTTTACTGGCCGTTGTATTTTTTTGGACACGCAGGAATCTTGTTAAACTACAACGTTTTTGGAAACCCGAAATGAAGGGTTGGCCGAAATCAGATGCGGATAACATCCTTTATTTTGAAATAGCATTAATGCTTTTGTTTTTGTCCATGAATGCGACCGATGCTTTGCTTCAGAAAGCAGCGTTTCCTAATTATATTAAAGCTGGAGTTTTTCCTATATCTCAATTTTTAACGCCATTATTTAGCAGTCTGTCCACAGAAACGCTTGTCATTCTCGAGCGTAGCTTTTGGTGGATGCATATCGTAGGAATTTTCATTTTTTTAAACTACCTGTATTACTCTAAGCACTTACATATTTTGTTAGCTTTTCCAAATACCTATTATGCAAATCTAGAAGCCAAAGGAAAATTTGTCGTTAACCCTCATATTAAAGCTGAAGTACAGTTAATGATGAATCCTGAAGCCGCATCAAGTGAAACGGCAACCACCCCCCCTGATAAATTTGGAGCTACTGACGTTTTTGATTTAAACTGGGTTCAGCTAATGAATGCTTACAGTTGTACCGAATGCGGAAGATGTAGCAGTGTTTGTCCTGCAAATCTTACAGGAAAAAAACTATCACCAAGAGCCATCATGATGAAAACACGTGATCGTTTGGAGGAAGTGGGAAAGAACTTAAATCAAAATAATGGAAAATTCGCAGCAGATGGAAAACAATTATTAAAGGATTATATTAGCCCAGAAGAACTTTGGGCATGTACCTCCTGCAATGCGTGTGTGGAAGCCTGTCCCATCGAGATTGATCCGCTATCTATTATAATGGATATGCGTCAATACCTAACACTGGAAGAGTCTGCAGCGCCAGCAGCGTTAAACTCCATGATGTCTAACATTGAAAACAATGGCGCCCCATGGCCCTTTAGTAATCAAGATCGTTTACAATGGGTAAACGAAGAATAATTAAAAACAATTAATATGCACCGAGAAGAAGCTGAAAGTTATTTACATAAAAAAGTGGAAGATGGAGAATTGATCAGTCCCGTTTTGCCAGAAGGGATTAAAAACTATCTAATAGATATTGATGGTACAATCTGTGACGATATTCCAAACGAAGAGCCAGAACGCATGGCTACTGCCAAACTCTATCCAGACGCTTTGGAAACCTTAAACAAATGGTATGATGAAGGACATTTAATTTGCTTCTTTACATCTCGGGTTGAATCACACAGAAATGTAACAGAGAAGTGGCTCCAAACAAATGGGTTTAAATACCACAGCTTGCTAATGGGTAAACCCAGAGGGGGTAATTATCATTGGATCGACAATCATTTAGTGAAAGCAACTCGATACAATGGAAAGTTTACCGACCTTATTGAAAAGGAAGTAACTATTGAAGTATTTGACGATGGTCAATCAAAATCACAATAATGACACTCAAGGTACCTACATTGGCACAACTTGCTGTTGAAGGAAAAAAACCATCCGTAGTTTTTTGGGTAGGTTGTGCAGGAAGTTTCGATGATAGAGCTAAAAAAATCACCAAAGCTTTTGTTAAGATTCTCAATAAAACTCAAACTGATTTTGCAGTTTTAGGAACAGAGGAGACCTGCACAGGTGATCCTGCAAAAAGAGCTGGAAATGAATTTTTATTTCAGATGCAAGCGCAACAGAATATCGCAACTTTAGATCAATATGGGGTTGATAAGATTGTTACCACCTGTCCTCATTGTTTTAATACCCTTAAAAACGAATATCCCGAGCTCGGAGGAAACTACAAGGTGCTTCACCACACCCAGTTCCTCAAAGATTTAATTAAAGAAGGCACATTGAGTATAGAAGGAGGGAATTTCAAGGGTAAGCGCATAACCTTTCACGATCCTTGTTATTTAGGTCGTGCGAATCAAGTATATGAAGCTCCTCGTGATCTGATTAAAAAACTAGATGCAGAATTAGTGGAAATGAAATCGTGTAAAGCGAAAGGCTTGTGCTGTGGTGCTGGAGGTGCTCAAATGTTCAAAGATGCTGAACAAGGAGATAAGGAAATCAATATAGAAAGAACAGAAGAAGCCCTAGATACCCAACCTGATATTATTGCTGCCGCTTGCCCCTTTTGTAATACAATGATGACAGATGGGATTAAAAATAAAGAGAAAGAAGATAGTGTAAAAGTCATGGATATTGCAGAGTTAATTGTAAATGCAAACGATCTTTAACATATGTTGGTAGCCTTCAATTCTTTACCAGATCACGCCCGAGTTTGGATCTACCCCTCCAACCGCCCCTTTTTAGAGGAAGAAATAGAACCATTACAATCAAGAATAAAGGAGTTTTTATCCCAATGGACAGCTCATAATCAGGTCTTAGAAGCCTCATTTGAACTTCCTTACAAACGCTTTATAGTAATTGGGTTGAATCAAGAAGTTGTTCAAGCAAGCGGTTGTTCCATTGACGCCTCAGTTCGCTTCATACAAGAGCTTGAAAAACAATTTGAGGTCGTTTTATTGGACAAAATGAATGTCACATTTAAGCAAGGAAACTTTTTGGCACACAAACCATTGCAAGATTTTGTAAAAATGGCAAAGGCTAAATCAATCTCTAAAGAAACCGTTGTTTTTAATAATTTGGTAGATAATATGGCTGACTACAAACAGTTTTGGGAAGTCCCTGCCGGTGAAAGTTGGCATCATCGATTTATAAAGTAAACCAGGTCATTGAATTTTAACAAATTGTATTTATGAAACAAAGTGTTTTATACTTTTTATTTTTGAGTGCTTTTTTGAGTTGGGGTCAATCACCAGATCCCTTAGTTTTTTTAAAGGATAGGGAAGGACAGCAAAGATGGGTAGACAGTGTTTATTCTAATTTTAGTTTAAAAGAAAAAGTAGGTCAGTTGTTTATGCCTATGGTTTTTTCTAAACAGGATAGTACCCACTATAATTTCACTTTAGATTTAATCAAAAAACACAAACTTGGCGGTTTGGTTTTTTCGCTAGGAGGTCCTGTTGAGCAAACGCAATGGCTCAATAGTTTTCAAGCAGCATCCCAAACGCCTCTGTTAATTGCAATGGATGCCGAATGGGGTGTTGCGATGCGTTTAGACTCTGTTTCCGCTTTTCCTTGGCCCATGACACTTGGGGCTGTCAAAGATACTACCTTGCTTAGAGCAATTGGAGAACGAATGGGAATGCAAGAGAAACGTCTAGGAATCCATTACAGTTTTAGCCCTGTTCTTGACATCAATACCAATCCTAAAAATCCTATAATAGGGAATCGTTCTTATGGAGCTTCAGCAGAACGAGTAATCCGCCAAGCCTCGGCAGTGATGAAAGGACATCATCAAGCTGGAATTTTGACTTCTGGCAAGCATTTTCCAGGTCATGGAGATACTGCTCAAGATTCACATAAAACACTGCCAACAGTTTCTTTTTCTGCAGCTCGAATCAAAGAAATTGAAGTAGAACCTTTTCGACAATTAATTCGAAACGGACTTTCCTCTGTAATGGTTGCTCATCTTAATGTGCCAAGTATAGCAGAAGAAGGATTGCCTTCCTCTTTGTCAAAAGAAATCATTCAAGGGCTACTTAAAGATGAATTGGATTTTAAAGGTCTTGTGGTTACTGATGCTCTCAATATGAAAGGAGTATCTGAATATTCAAAGGTTGAAAATATTGATTTAACGGCTTTTCTTGCTGGTCATGATATTTTGCTTATTTCCAATAATATTCCCTTAGGTATTCAAGCCATAATAAAAGCCTATAATGAAGGGGTAGTAAGTGAGGAGCGCTTGGCTCACTCCGTAAAGAAAATCTTAAAAGCAAAATATAAAGTTGGCTTAAATAAAGCCCAAGCAATTGACACAGAGAATCTGATTGAAGATTTGAACACCGAACAGGATGAACTTCTTAATTATCAAGCAATGGGTAAAGCCTTAACCCTTCTTCAAAATGAGAATGAATTGATTCCCTTAAAAGCTGTTTCAAATCTGGGACATATTGCTTTAGGAGATGCTTCTGGAAAAGCTTTTTTTGAGCAACTCAAACGTTATGAATCAATTCAAAAAATTGAAAATGTTACCCCTACTAATGTCTTAGAGCAAACTTCGAAAATAGACACCCTAATTGTAAGTTTTCATCGCTCCAACGCTACACCTTGGAAAGCATCCGATTTTTCTAAAAATGATGTAAAAATTATTTCAAAGCTTGCAGAGCATAAAACGGTAATATTAGATGTTTTTGTAAAACCCTATGCTCTTGCAGCACTTGAGGGAATAAAAGGAATTGACGCTCTTTTGTTAAGCTATCAGAACAGCCCTATTGCTCAAAAATTAAGTGCCGATGCTCTCTTTGGTTCCCAGACAATAGAGGGAACGCTACCGGTCAATATTTCAAAATCCTTTAAAGAAGGAGCAGGATTAACCATTAAATCAATTTATCGTTTAGGAGTTGCTTCGCCCTCAGAATTAGGATTTGAAGAAGAAAAATTAAAGGCGGTAGCACAGCTTGCCATGACTGCTATAGATTCCATGATGACCCCTGGAATGAACATATTGATCAGTAGAAAGGGAAAAGTAGTTTACAATAAAAGTTTTGGTTATCACACTTATAAAAAGGAACAGTTGGTAAAAAAAAGTGACCTATATGATTTAGCATCCTTAACTAAAATATTAGGAACGCTCCCCCTAGTTATGCAAGGGATGGGGCAGGGTAAGTTGACCTTGGAAACTACAATAGCTGATTTGCTCCCCGAATGGAAAGAGAGTGATAAAGCTACCATTACTCTAAAGAGAATGCTTTCTCACCAGGCACGACTTTTTCCTTGGATTCCATTTTATAAAGAAACTTTAGATTCCAATGGCTTTCCTAAAAAATCAATGTATAAAACCAAACCTTCCAGCCGATACTCACTTCCAGTTACTCAATCACTATTTTTAAATTCAAAATTTGAAGAGGAGATGTATAAACAAATAAGGGAAAGTAAACTTCTTGGACCTGATGAGTCAAAATATTCTGATCTTCCTTATTATATATTAAAAGCCTATTTTGAAAATCAAACGGGAAAAAAGTTTGATCAACTGGTACAAGAACGAATCTTTTCTCCTTTAGGTCTGAAAAGAATAAGTTATAATCCCTTAGATCATTTTTCAAAAAAGGAGATTGTACCTTCTGAAATAGATGACTATTTCCGTCACAGCGAATTGCATGGTTATGTTCATGATATGGGTGCTGCCATGCAAAATGGGGTAGGTGGTCATGCAGGATTATTTGGTGATGTGTATAGCGTAGCAGCAATCATGCAAATGTATTTACAAAAGGGAAGCTATAATGGGGTTGAACTTATTCAAGGTTCGGTGATTGATACTTTTAACAAAGCTTATTTTTACGATTTAGGAAATCGAAGGGGAATTGGTTTTGACAAACCTCAATTAATGGGAAAACATCAATCCACTTGTGGATGCGTTTCTGAAACTAGTTTTGGTCACTCAGGCTATACAGGAACCTATGCTTGGGCTGATCCAGAGAAAGAAATAATAATTGTAATTTTAGCTAATAGAACGTATCCAAAGGATGATAAAACGTTCAGTAAAAATAATATTCGAACTCGCATTCAAGAAGCTGTTTACGAGTCCTTAATTTATTAATATCATACTAATTTGAACATTGCAATAGTTTGTTATCCTACGTTTGGGGGAAGTGGAGTCGTAGCTACCGAATTAGGACTTGCGCTTTCTAAAAAGGGACATTACATTCATTTTATTACTTATAATTTACCTGTTAGACTAGAGGCATTACGAGATCCCAATATTAACTTTCACGAAGTTAATGTACCCGACTACCCTCTATTTAAATACCAACCCTATGAATTGGCTTTGTCAAGTAGATTGGTTGATGTGGTAAAATCATATCAAATTGATATACTCCACGTGCATTATGCGATTCCCCATGCTTATGCCGCCTATATGGCTAAAAAAATGCTCATAGATATGGGCATTCAAATTCCAATAGTAACGACCTTACATGGTACCGACATTACCCTTGTTGGAAGTCATCCATTTTATCGGCCAGCAGTTGCATTCAGTATAAATCATTCTGATCGGGTTACCGCTGTTTCAGAAAGCTTAAAAGAGGATACACTACGATTGTTTGAGATTAAAAAGAATATTCACGTGATTCCAAACTTTATTGATATTGAAAAAATCAAATCTGAAGGAAAACCCTGCGAACGAAGTCTTCTCGCATCAAAAGAAGAAAAAATACTTAGTCATATTAGCAACTTTAGACCCTTAAAACGCATTTTGGATGTGATTGCCATTTTTGAAGGAGTGTTGCCAAAAGTAAAATCTAAGTTGATGATGATAGGAGAGGGACCAGACAAACAAAAAGCCATTCAATACGTAAAAGAGAAAGGTTTGGAGGGCAAAGTACTCTTCCTTGGAAATAGTAATGAAATTGAAAAAATTTTATGTTATTCGGACCTATTTTTACTTCCTTCTGAAAAAGAAAGTTTTGGTCTTTCGGCACTTGAAGCTATGGCGCATGGTGTTCCAGTAATTTCATCTAATGCAGGAGGAATTTCTGAAGTGAACATTCAGGGTAAAACAGGTTATCTTTCAGAAATAGGAGATACCACAGACATGATTAAAAATGCATTAAAACTTTTGAAGGACGAAAAACTTCATAAAACGTTCAAAAAACAAGCGCAAACTCAAGCTGAAATTTTCAGTATTGATAAGATTGTAGGTAAATACGAAAGTATTTATGTCAATGCTGTCGAAAGCATTCAATATTAAGTCATCGTCTCATTTAGGATGATAAATACGCTTAGCATTTGCATAAATTTGCTGCTTATCTAGAGTCATCTTCTTAGTTTCAAAGGCTGCATACAACTCCATTTGATCCGTATAATGTGATGATTCCGGATGGTCTGAGCTTCCGTATGAAATAACAGATTCGATCTCAGGACCATTATTTGTGAAACGTACAAGCTCTATATACGATTCTCCACTCACTACTTTGACTTTCCCATCTTTAAATGGTCTGGAAGACATCGCCGTAATGACATCAGGTAATCCAAAAATAGGAAGCTCTTTTTTTCCACGAACTAGTTTTTGATAATCTCCTAAAGTTACTTCTAGGGATTTGAAATACTTGATTAAATATTTTTTTGTGTCGCGCAGCCCTTGAATTAAATAGGAGGCTGGAAAAATTTTAGATTCTGGTAGCTTCGAATAATAGGGGCGTAGTTGGTCATAAAGAACAGCAAAAGTCCCTGCGCCTAAAGAAATTGGACTAGCTTTTCGATCCCAAGCTTGTAAACGTTCTATAAGAATGGCAACATCAGGATATTTTGTTGGATCTAGTTTGTCTAAATAGTTAATATTCATCCAATTAAAATTATAGGGTTTAGGATATTGATGATCGTATTTAATACGTTTAAAATCTTGATAGTCAACACGATCATACTGGTCGATTAGTTCTTTTATTCTTGTAGAGCGATTGTTGTCATAAGTTTCAAAGCCCATATTGGAGTCGAAATCTGAGGGATTTGGATTGTCCGCTTTAGCCGAAGATCTAAAAGGAGTATGATTTGCATTATAAATAAACCCTGATTTTGGTTGAATTACTTGCGGTAATTCTTCAATGTTGTATTGTTTGGTCCAAAGAGTTTTTTTTGTGTTCCCTGGAACCACGCCTTCCCAATTGTAACCAGATGCTCTTTTGGGAATTAATCCATTTGATATATAAAAAATGGTATCATTTTTATCTGCATACCCAATGTTATAGCCAGGAAGGGCTTTCATTTTTAATGCTTTATAAAATTCACTAAAATTTTCCGCTTTGTTCATCCTCCACCACTGTTCTAAGGCACGTATTTCAAAAAGAGCAGGAGTGCGAACAGCAAAGTAGCCCTTTTTATTTTTTAGAGTAGGACCGTAGATACTGTTGTAAAACTTTTTGTTAATTGAAATAGGTATTCCTAAGACTTTAAGGTGTAAACGTGCTTTTTTTGGTTCTAATGAATAAAACGTATCATCTACTCGGTATTGCAATTTGTTTTTTGGGTGCATTTCAAGGGCAAAAACATCGGTTTTATCAGGTTGATTTACGGTATGAGCCCATGCCAAATTTTCATTGGCACCTATTAAAATGTTTGGACTCCCTGCAAAAAGTGCTCCCAAGATATTCGTGCCTTCTTCACTGCAAAGATGCGCTTCATACCATGAAACAGGACCGTCTAATGGCTGGTGGGTATTGATAGCAAGATAGGTGTCCCCATCCTTGGTTTTGGAGCTATTAAATGCTAGCGTATTCGAGCCTTTGTGTTGTTCTTCTTTTGTAAAATCAAAGTCAAGTTTTTCATTTACAATTCGTGAAACCCATTGATCGCCTTTTGAGGAAATAAAAAGTTGCAATTGCGCATAGCGCATCATTTTTTTCTCTGTAATGGGGAAAAGCTCTTCTACTAAAACTTCATCAGGATGATTTTTAGCATATTGATTCATCCCCTGAGCATAAGCCTTTACAATCTTTTTGTATTCCGGGCTGATCTCACGTTGATATTTGGCTTCAAAAAGATCTTCTGAGCCAATAAATTGAGCAATAAAATCAGCGCCTAATCCAGCATTTCCAAGATGTTTCGAGAGCAAGTTATTACCTGCTAAATAGGCTATTTGGATTGTCTTAAAATCGTCCTCAGCATGAGCCCATGCTAAACCATAGGCAACCTCTGCATCTGTTTGAGCAAAAATATGAGGAACACCATAAGAGTCACGTACAATATCAATTTTTTCTGGATTTATTTGGGCAAGACCAAAAGAGAGCGTCCAACAACAGAGGAGTGGCGTAAGTATATTTTTCATCAATTTTTTCATCAATTTTTTCATCAATATATTGTTTTAAATTAAATTAAATTTGACCAACACAAAAAAACAATTAACTTGGAATCAAAATATTCAAAATGAAAACACTCTTCTTACATGCTTTTTGTTCTTTGACTCTTATTTCAGCTTTTGGTCAAAAATCATTATTTAATGGAAAAAATCTTGATGGATGGACCATCCATGGAACCGAATTGTGGTATGTAGATGATGGTCTTTTAATTTGTGAAAGCGGACCTGACAAGGCCTATGGGTATTTATCAACCAATGAATACTACGATGACTTTGAATTAACTCTTGAATTTAAACAAGAAGCCAATGGAAATAGTGGTGTTTTTATTCGTTCTACTGTAGAAGGAACCAAAGTAAGTGGCTGGCAGGTAGAAGTAGCCCCTCCCGGTAATGATACAGGGGGAGTTTATGAGTCTTATGGTCGTGGCTGGTTAATTAAGCCTGACAAAGAAAAAGATAAAGCTTTAAAGATGGGAGAGTGGAATACCATGCGTATTCGAGTGAAAGGAGACCGGATAAAAAGTTGGCTGAATGGCACTCCCATGATTTCTCTAAAAGATAAGAAAATAGGAGAAGGAAAAGGAGCTATTGCCCTTCAAATACATGATGGCGGAGGTATTAAAGTTCGTTGGAGAAATCTAATAGTAAAACCCTTATAGCATCAACTGATCAATTGCCCTAGCGAGATCGAAATCTCTTTGTGAAATACCTTGTACGTCGTGGGTGTTTAATTGTATCTTTAATTTATTGAAATTGTGAATAAAGATTGGATGGTGTTGTTGTAATTCTGCAAGTTCGGCTACCTGATTTAAAAACTGGAGTGCTTCTTTAAAATTTTTAAAAACAAAATCACATTCTAAATATGAAGCAGTATGATCCCAGTTAGGAACGGTCTCCATAGCGTCTTTTATCTCATTTAATTTCAGCGCTTTCAAATTGTTATTCTTCTGGGCAAGCACCTTCTTCAAAGCTTAATACTCCATTACTTTGTGCAATGCAATCGTTGGAATAGGTCTTACCATCACAACCACATACAGGGGCATAGATTAAATAACAGGCAGTTTCTCTATCAATTTTAGACGCATCTATACAAGAGTCCACTTCTTCTTCTATGGTATTGTTAACGCAGTTAAAAAAAAAGAAAAGTAAAGATAAGAGTAGGGATTTCATTTTCATAATTAAAAATTAACTGTTGGCCAGGGATTTCATAGCTTCAATAAAAACATCGAGTTCTTGTGTAGTAGTGAAGACATTGGGTGTTATTCTACAACCTTTAACATTTGCATAATCTATGGCCACTGTAAAAATTTTGTATTCGTCGTATAAACGTTTTTCTAATTTAGCGGGCTTCATGTTTTTTAACCCTACATTTCCAATTCCACAACTTCTAGGTGCCTCAAAAGGAGTGTTTATAAGGATGTTAGGATAATCCTTTAATGCTTTTTGCCAGTAGGATTTAAGATAGCTTAATCGAGCTTCTTTTTTCTTGGGTCCAATCCATTTCAAGTATGAGATGGCATCAGCAATCGCTAAGTCTGTAGCTACAGGATGTGTTCCTGTATGGCTGAGTCTTCTTATTTTATTAGGGTCTTTTTCATGATCGGCAAGTAAGGGCCATATTTTGGAAATGTGTCCAGATTTGACATAAAGCAGTCCAGCGCCCAATGGGGTGGCTAACCATTTGTGTAGGCTTGACCCATAATAATCACAGTCTAAATCAGAAATTTTAAAGTCAAAATGACCAATACAATGCGCCCCATCAACAAGAACTTCTACACCATGCTTATGAGCCATAGCACATAGCTTCTTTATTGGTAAGATTTGTCCTGTGATGTTAATCATATGACTAATCATTATCAATTTTGTTTTACCTGTAATCTGATTCTCATACAAGGAGACTAGTTCATCATCGTCTTTAGGATGATTTG
>JALRDC010000033.1 GCA_023262245.1 Flavobacteriaceae bacterium | reverse complement strand
TTTCTTTCAATGACATAATTTAACATTAATTCTAAAGCGTCCCTATATTCATTTTTGGGAAACTCAAATAGCAGTTCCATCGCTTGCTTTCTGTAAGCCTCCATTTTGGAACGAGCAAAGTCAAGACCGCCTTTGTTTTTTACCAATGTGATCAACTCTTTAACCTTAGTTTTATTCTTGTTGTGATTTTTAATCGTATTGATCATTTTTCTTCTCTCCGAATTGCTGGCAGTGTTCAAAACGTGAATTAAGGGAAGGGTCAGCTTTTTTTCCTTAATGTCGATCCCTAGCGGTTTTCCAATTTTTTGCTCCCCATAGTCAAAGAGATCATCTTTAATTTGAAAAGCCATTCCTAACAATTCTCCAAAACGGTGCATTTTTTTTACTTCTTGCGCTGTTGCATTTACAGCTTGAGCTCCTATAGCACAGCAAGCGGCAAGTAAAGTAGCCGTTTTTTGTCTGATGATTTCATAGTATATATCCTCAGTTATGTTTAAAGCTCGTGCTTTTTCTATTTGTAATAGTTCACCTTGACTCATCTCTCTTACTGCTACAGAAATAATTTTTAATAGGTCAAAATCTTCATTTTCAATAGATAAAAGCAAGCCCTTTGACAGCAAATAATCTCCCACTAAAACCGCAATTTTATTTTTCCACAAAGCGTTTATGGAGAAAAATCCTCGCCGTTTATTACTATCATCCACAACATCGTCATGAACTAAAGTAGCCGTATGTATTAACTCGATTACTGCTGCACCACGATAAGCTCTTTCGTTTACTTTTCCCTTGCCTAAAAGTTTGGCAACAAGAAAAACAAACATGGGTCGCATTTGTTTTCCCTTTCGATTTACGATAAAATGAGTAATTCTATTGAGTAGAGCAACATGGGAAGACATTGATTCTGTGAATTTCTCTTCAAAGAGCTCCATCTCATCATATATCGGTTTCTTAATTTGCTCTACAACTTTCATAGGGGAGGTAAAGATACCAATTCTGCCAGGACTCTATGCATTTCTCACTTCCTTTCCAATGGCATCTATTTTGTTGGCCAATTGTCCACAGGCGGCAGCGATATCCTCTCCGCGAGAACGACGATAGGTCACCTTTATTCGGTTTTGGGTCAAAGCTTGAATATAAGCTTCGATTACTTCTGGAGAAGCTTGTTTCATAGATGCGGTATCTATTGGGTTGTATTGAATCAAATTTACCTTAGAGGGAATTTGTTTACATAACGTAACCAAAGACTGAATGTCTTCTTTTTGATCGTTTATCCCCTCCCATACGACATATTCAAAGGTAATTTGTTTTTTGATTTTGCTATGCCAGTGCATTAACGCATCTTTAAGCTCTTGTAGAGGAAATTTAGTAGCAAAAGGCATGATCTTTTCTCTCACTTCTTGACGGGCACTATGAAGGGACACTGCCAAGCCAAACTTTACTTGATCATCAGCCATTTTTCGAATCATTTTTGGGATTCCAGAGGTAGAAAGTGTTATTCGCTTTGGAGACATCGCCAAAGCTTCAGTATCAGTTATTTTTTGGATGGCTCCCAATACATTTTTATAATTCATTAAGGGTTCTCCCATCCCCATAAATACAATATTGGAAAGAGGTCGCTGAAAATAAAGTTTGCTTTGTTGATCCATAGCTACAACTTGATCGTAAATTTCATCAGCGTTTAGATTTCTCATGCGCTTTAGTGCCGCTGTAGCACAAAAGGTACAATCTAGACTACATCCTACCTGAGAGGAAACGCAAGCCGTTGTTCGTTTTGCAGTAGGTATTAGTACCGATTCAACGACCAAATTGTCATGTAGTTTAACCGCATTTTTTATGGTCCCATCCTTACTACGTTGCTGAACATCTATATTAATGTGCTTTATTTCAAAATGAGTCTTTAATAATGCTCGGTGTTCCAATGATAGATTGGTCATCAAATCAAAATCATGAACCCCTTTTTGCCATAACCATTGATAGACCTGACCCCCTCTAAACGAGGGGAGGTCGTTTGCTTTAAAGAAGTCTTGTAACTCTTCTTTGCTCAATGCTCGAATATCTTTTTTTGTTGTTTCCACTATGCTGAATAAAAAAACCGCATTACTGCGGTTTTTGAAAATTTATAAGATGAGCATTGCATCTCCATAGGAGTAAAAGTTATACTTTTCTTTGATGGCAATGTTATATGCATGTTTTATAAATTCTCTATCGGCAAAAGCAGATACCATCATCAACAAAGTTGACTTTGGGGTGTGGAAATTTGTTATCATACTATTTGCAATAGAAAATTCGTAAGGGGGAAAAATGAATTTATGTGTCCATCCTTTATATTCATTCAGTTGTCCTGAAGAAGAAACAGAACTTTCAAGTCCGCGCATCACTGTTGTTCCTACCGCACATATTTTTCTGCGGTTGGCTTTTGCCTCGTTTACTTTAGAGACAGCAGTAGCGTCAATAATTAATTCTTCAGAGTCCATTTTGTGTTTGGACAAATCTTCTACTTCTACAGCGCTAAAGGTTCCTAGACCAACGTGTAAAGTGAGTTCTGCCAAATCAATACCCTTGATTTCAAGACGTTTGAGCAGGTGTTTTGAAAAGTGAAGACCTGCTGTAGGTGCGGCAACAGCTCCTTCATGCTTGGCATAAATCGTTTGATAACGCTCTTGATCTTCTTCATCTATTGGACGTTTAATGTATTTGGGTAATGGGGTTTGTCCCAACTCTTTCAGTTTTGAGCGAAACTCAGAATAACTCCCATCAAAAAGAAATCTTAGTGTTCTTCCTCGAGAGGTTGTATTATCGATAACTTCTGCTACCAGACTGTCATCATTACCAAAATACAATTTATTTCCAATTCTAATTTTTCTTGCAGGGTCAACCAAAACGTCCCACAAACGCTGTTCTTGATTGAGTTCTCGCAGTAAAAACACTTCGATACGGGCTCCTGTTTTTTCTTTGTTTCCAAATAGTCGGGCAGGAAAAACTTTAGTGTTGTTAAGAACCATTACATCTCCCTCATCAAAAAAATTAATGACGTCTTTAAAGGTGTGGTGTTCTATGGTTTCTTCTTTGCGGTTTAAAACCATAAGACGAGACTCGTCTCGATCCTGCGCAGGTCTTTGTGCTAAAAGAGCATTGGGGAGTTCGAATTGAAAATCTGATAACTTCATTAAATATTTTTAGGCTGCAAATATACCATCTTGTAATAGGGGTTGTCAAGTAAATTGGCAATTATCTCTTTTCTATTTTAAATTCAAGTTGTTTTAAGTCCTTCCAAAAACTCGGATAAGACTTAGAAACCACTCCTGCTTCCTCTATAGAAAGGGGGATTTTTAATGCCAGAGGCGCAAAAGCCATTGCCATGCGATGGTCGTTATAGGTGGGTATGGAACAACCTTTGATCAAATTTTGTCCTGCTGATAAATGCAAACTCCTATCCGTAACGGTAATTGTTGCCCCAAGTTTTGAGAGTTCTTGATTTAAAGCCACTAAGCGGTCGGTTTCTTTGATTTTTAAAGTATGTAATCCCACTAAATCACATCCTATACCCAAACCATAACAACTTACTGCAAGGGTTTGGGCTATGTCTGGAGCTTTGGAAAGATCCCATTTAATTTTATTTGGTAAGGATACTTTTTTCTTTGTTAGGATCAGCTTCGTTCCTTCAATATGGGAGTTTACTCCCAAGGGTTCATAAATTGACCTTAAAATCGAATCTCCTTGTAAGCTGTCTTCTTTATAACTTGTTAAATGAATTTCAGCTTCTTCTGAAAGAGCTGCGATGCTAAAATAATAGGATGCTGAACTCCAGTCAGACTCTACAATCAGCTTCTTTTTTTGTGGATTTTCAAGGTAGTTTACTTTTATTTTCTGCCCTTTGAAATTTGTATCTACTCCCAATTTCTCTAGTAAAGCTAACGTCATGTTTATATAGGGAATCGAGGTTATTTTTCCCACAAGGTTTAATTCAATACCTTTTTTCAACACAGGTCCAAGTAGTAATAATGAGGAGATGTATTGACTACTGATATTTGCGGGTAAACTCACACTTCCTCCTTCTAATGTTTTTCCTAGAATACGTAAAGGTGGATAGCCTTCTTGTTTTTCATAAGAAATAGATGCACCAAGAGTTTGCAAGGCTTCTACAAGAATTTTTATCGGACGTTCTTGCATCCGTTGAGATCCTGTCAAAACGACCTCTCTTCCTTCTTGGTGAGAAAAGTAAGCTGTTAAAAATCGCATGGCGGTTCCGGCATGATGAATATCAATCAACTTTTCATTTGAAGATAATGCAGCTTGCATCGCCTTGCTATCGTCCGAATTTGAATTATTTTCAATTTCAAACCCTGATAAAACAGCTTGCAAAAAAAGCAATCTGTTTGTTTCGCTTTTAGAGCCCGTAATATTGAGTTCCCCTTTACAAATTTGACTTGGGTGAGATAATTTTACCTTCATCTAAAACTTAGGATTTTAATTTCGGGTTGTTGTGATGCCGATCGTGATCCCGTTTTGACTTTTCACTTAGTTTCTTCTCAAAAGCAGCATTGAGGTCCACTCCTGTTTGATTGGCTAAGCACAAAGCCACAAAAATAACATCGGCTAACTCCTCCCCTAAATCTTTTTCCTTATCGCTTTCTTTTTCGGATTGTTCTCCATAACGCCTCGCGATTATTCTTGCTACCTCTCCAACTTCTTCGGTTAGTTGCGCCATATTAGTCAATTCGTTGAAATATCGAACGCCATGGGACTTAATCCAGTCGTCAACTGCTTTTTGTGCTCCGCTTAATTCCATGCCCAAAAATAAGGATTATAGTTGGCATTAACCCTTTCAAAAAAACTTAGTTAATCAGAAAGTCCAAATCAGCTAAAGAATAAATAATAGGGCATTTCTTGTGTTCTTCTTCCGCATGAGAGTTAAAATGAATTGCTTGCATACCAACTTTTAGTGCACCTTCTATATCAGCTTCTAGACTATCCCCAATCATTAAAGAGGTATTGTTTGAAGTATTTGCTATTTTTAAAGCTGTTTGAAAAATTTGTGGGTGGGGTTTTTTATAACCTACTTTTTCTGCTGTAAAAGTGTTGTCAAAATATGGCTCAAGACCCGAATTTTTAATCTTAAAATGCTGTACTTGTTCAAAGCCATTGGTAATGATATGAAGTCGGTATTGTTTTTTTAGATTATTGAGTAACTCGTGCGTTCCATCAAATAAATGGGGAAAGCTGCTTAGATGCCTTATGTAGAGTTCCGAAATTTCTTTTATTTGAGATCGATTCACATCAAAATTGATTGTCTCAAAAGTATGTGTTAAACGATTGATTCTGAGTCCATCTTGACTGATCTTATTTTCTCTGTATAATTTCCAATAAGCATGATTTATAGGGGTATATTCTAAAAGAAAATCGTCTAGGTTTATAGAGAAATCTAATTGATCAAATATCAACTTAAAAGTAAGGGCTGAGTTTTTTTCAAAATCCCATAAGGTATGGTCTAAATCAAAAAAAATGTCAGTAAGTGATTCGGTATTAATCACAAATATAGTCTTGAAATCCTTTTTGTAAGGTATTGTTTTTCCAATTAGGATACAAGAAAGCATTGGTCAAAACCACTGTACATTTGGAACTGCTTAGAGGTAGCTTTTGATAAACTTCTTCAAGCATAGAAAAAACTTGATTTGATTTCTTATTCCTTAACCCTCCCTCTGTTGCAAATACGGGATGTACTTTTAGGGGGAGTTGAAACTCATTGGATACATCATAAAAATGAAAAGGTGTTGCTGTACCAGCTCGAAAACCAATCTGATCTAAATAACCCATACTGTAATCTGAGTTAAATTCAAAATCGGCTAAGGTGTTGTAATCCTTGGTCACATTTCTGATTCCATTGCTCCAACGTACTTCAGAAATTACTCTGTGAGTTAAGTTTTGAAAGTCTTTCTTCTCTCTCGAAAAATTTTCCTGCGGTTTTAATTGTGATTTAATAGATGCCAAAACTCCCAATGGAAATAGATCTCCTATTTGTTTAATGATTTTTCTGTAGCCTAAATTAAATACGGAGATGGTAGATTGGTAAGAAGAACTTTTAGATAAAAGAAAAAATATTTTTGGCTTTACAGTCGAAGATGCAAACCACCAATTCCATGATTCAAAACTATCATAAGGGTCTTTTTTTATTCGTAACAAAACAAAGACTTGAATCAAAAGCTCTTTAATATCAAGCCTCCAAAGGGAATGTAAAAAACTTCCTAGTGCTACCAAAGGACTTCTAAATTTGTATTTAAAAGCTAGAGGCACTTCAATTAATATTTCTTTTTGAGGACTTACCTTCTGGATGCTTTCAAATGCTTCTATATGAGATGTCAAAATTTCATGAAATTTGAATACCCATAAATCGACAACAGGCTGTTCTAAAAAATGATGTTGCTTTGCCAAACTTTCAGACGCATCAAAGTGACCTTTTGCAGTTTTTATGTGAGGCAAGGTTTCTTCATAACGACTCAAAAGATAGAAGCTAGCTGCAAAAAGATCAAAAGGGCATATCCCTTCAGAATGGGTTTTGAAAAAAATAGGGAGCGTTTCCCAATATTCAACCGTTATTTCTTGAGAAACAACTCCTTGTTCAAATAAAAGGTTGTGAGAAGAAATAAAAAGTTCTCCCCCTAGCGGTTTTGTGGTGTAGCTAAATTTTGGTCCAGAATGTGCTACAAATTCTTCAACTGCAGAGGTTAAGCCTACATCATAGCCTAACATCTGTTCAAATATATGTTTAAAAATATAGGATACCCTAGGTGTAATCTTATGCGTATATACTAGTAGCATTTACAAAAGCTGTTCATCGGCAAAGCTAAAATAACCTTTTTCTGATACAATGAGGTGGTCTAAAATCCTAAGATCCACTTGAGTTGCCGCGGTCTTAAATTTTCTTGTAATTTCTTTATCACTTGTACTGGGAACTAAAGCTCCAGAGGGGTGATTATGAACCAGAATTAAAGCAGTTGCACCTACCTCAAAAGCTCGCTTAAAAGCCAGTCTAATATCAACTACAGTTTGTGTAATACCTCCCTTGCTCAAACGATATTTTTCAATCAGTCTTGACGATTGATTCAAATACAAAACCCAAAATTCTTCATGAGGGAGTCCAATAAGATCTGTTGAAATAAAGTCATTAACTTTTTTACTTGAAATTAAAACAAGGTCCTTTTTTTTGGAGAATTGCTGAACTCTCTTGTTTAGTTCTATTGCTGCTTTTAATTTTATTGCTTTTGCCTCACCAATCCCCTTAAATTTCATTAATTGCTCTAGAGATAATCGCTGAAATTTATTTAAATCGTTATCAACGCTAGAAAGAATTCTTTGCATGAGCCCTACTGCGCTTTCATTTGTAGTTCCACTACCAATCAAAATGGCAAATAATTCAGAATTACTTAAAGCCGTTCCCCCATGCATTTTTAACTTTTCTCTTGGACGATCTAGATCATCCCATTGTTTTATGGATAACGATTTGGGTTTCATTTTAGGGGCAATTTTAAAGGTTCTACAAGATAAGAATCTTTACAAACTAGCAATACACTTAAAAAGAAGACACATGCTGTATTAGCTTCTCCCAATCCAAACTTCCAAAGTTTCCCGAACTCATCATGACGAGGACTTCTTTGTGATATTGTTTTTGAAATAAATATTCTTTCAAGGCTCCTGACTCTGTAAAGACCAACAAAGAAGCATTCTTAAAGGCTGCTTTTATTGTTTTGGGTTCTATGGGTTCTCTATTTTTAATTTTTAATGCCTCGGGATCATAAAATACAATGGCTTCATCTGCCTCGTCCAAGCAGCCTGCGTACTGTTCTATAAAATTCGAATCCAAACTACTGTAGGTGTGTAACTCTAAACAGAGTGTAATTTTTTGATCTTTAAATTGTTTTTTCACGGCTTTGGCTGTTGCCTTTACTTTGCTAGGTGCGTGTGCGAAGTCCTTAAACAGCAAAGTTGTTTTACCCTTGCCAATCCGTTCCAATCTTTTAGACGCCCCCATAAAGCTCGGAATGGCCTCGTAAAACTCAGAAGCATCAATTCCCATCAATTGTGTAACCCATTGAGCACCAGCGAGATTATACAGGTTATGATTTCCAAAAATTGAAAGAGGTAAACTGCCTTCAGTTGTGTTTAGATAGGTAGTACCTGTTTCGATGGAGTGTTCAGGAATGTGATAAGGGATCTTCTTTATGGGGTGGTTATGATTTTCGACCAGCTCTTTTAGAATGACATCATCGGCATTATAAATAAGTACTCCCCCAGCTTGAATAGAGAATATAAAACGATCAAATTGTTCTACATAATTTTCGAAAGTGGGAAATACATTGATATGATCCCATGCAATTCCGCTTATTAATGCAATTTCTGGTTGATACCACAAAAACTTCGGCTTTGGGTCAATTGCAGATGATAAGTATTCATCTCCTTCAAGCAGTAAAAAATCATTTTCTTCTGAAAGAAAAAGGGTTTGCTTAAAATCAGCCAAAGGAGCACCTACCATCAAATCCGTTTTCTTTTCGTGATAATTTAATACATGTAAGATCATGGAGGTAATGGTTGTTTTTCCATGGCTCCCTGCTATGACTACGCGAGTTTTATCCTGCGAACGTGCTGCCAAGAACTCTGGATAGGACTGGATTTTTAATCTCAATTGTTGAGCCTTTATCAATTCTGGATTCTCTTTTTTAGCGTGCATCCCCAGGACAACTACATCAATTTCTGAATGAATTCTTTTGGGATTCCACCCCAGTGTATCGGGAAGTAAACCAGCAGTCTTTAAATTACTTTTGGAGGGTTCAAAAAGCGCATCATCGCTGCCACTCACTTGATGTCCTAACTGATGCATTGCTAGTGCCAAACTGTGCATTGCACTTCCACCAATAGCAATAAAGTGTATCCGCATCATAAATTTATTTCTTCAATTAAGGTCTCTAACTTTGGAAACTTATTTTCCAAAGGGATGACTTTACTAATTAAGCTTTTCAACCGTTCTCTATTAGTTCCCTTTTTTACCAATCGCAACCATTGATAATAAACCCAAGTCTTAGGAACAGTATCACTTAACCCATAGGTGCTCTCAAAATAGGATAAGGAACAGTCTCCCCAAGAGATGTTTAAATCAAAATCTGCTGTTACACGTCCCAAATCATAGGCAAGATCCCTTCTACTTTTTTTGAGATAATTTATAAAATCCTCATTACAACTTCCTAAGGTTTGGTTTAAATAGTCGATAACTTGAAGATAAACCTCTTTTGCTCTTTTTATGTCCTTGCCATTTTCATACAAAGAACCCTGAGCCAAAAGCCCCTCAATTGGATCTAATTTTATCATTTTATCTATAACACTTTGAGCTTTTTCAATACTTCCTCCTAAAAGTGATGGTAAAGCAACTAAAACATCAACTTGTGCCCTTAAATAAAGAATGTTTTCTGGCTCCAATTGCATTGCTTTCTCAAAAGCGGGTTTCATTATATTGATATATTTCATTGAGGAAAAAATCGAAACCTCCAAGGCTCTAAATCCAGCTGCTCCACCAAGAAGAAAGTATCTTTGAGCAGTTGGTTTTTGATCAATCGCCTTCTGAGCATAAGAAATTGACGATTCCCAATCTTTGTGTCGAAATGAAAATCGTGCTAAGGTGTCTAATAAAGACAAGGTAGGTTGCGCTTCATATAAATTAATGAACTCTCTTAGTTTATTTTGATAGGTTATGTCAGACTCAAACGGATAGGTAGCTATAGGTGTTGCATCTTGAGACCTCACCTCCATAAATAGAATCATGAATAATAAAAATAATCTCTTCATCATTTTTTAACGGTAAGCAAATTCCACAACGCATCTTTCAATTCAGTTAAATGAAACTTAGTTGCACTAGAAATTATCAAATGGGGTAGCTCCGCAAAAAGAGTTTTCATTTCCTTGATATATTCTTTTTTTAATTCATCATCCAATAAATCAGCTTTGGAGAGCACCACCATATATTGCTTGTCTAACAATTCTGGATTGTATTTTTTTAATTCATTAAAAAGAATTTCAAATTCTGCTTTTAGATCTTTTGTGTCAGCAGGGATTACAAAAAGTAAAATTGAATTTCGCTCAATATGCCTAAGAAAATAATGTCCTAATCCTTTACCTTCTGCAGCACCTTCAATTATCCCGGGGATATCTGCCATTACGAAAGAACGATAATCTCTGTAATTAACAATTCCTAAATTGGGTTTTAAAGTAGTAAACTCATAATCAGCTATTTTTGGTTTTGCAGAGGTTAAGGTAGCGAGCAGGGTAGATTTTCCAGCGTTGGGAAAACCCACTAAACCAACATCCGCCAATACTTTCAATTCCAAAGTTATCTGAATCGTAGCTCCTTCTATTCCTGGTTGAGCATAACGAGGAGTTTGGCGCGTAGCGGATTTGAAATGCCAATTTCCTCTCCCTCCAAGACCTCCTTTCAACAAAATTTTTTCTTGGTTTGCTTCCGTAATTTCAAATAAGACCTCATTGGTAGTTGTATTTCTAACAACCGTACCTAGTGGCACTTCAATTATTTCATCTTTTCCTTGTTCCCCACTACTGCGGTTTTTACTTCCATCTCCTCCATGACCAGCAGAAAAATGTTTCTTGAATTTAAAAGTATAAAGCGTCCAAAGCTGTTTATTTGCTTTGATAATGATGTGTCCTCCACGACCACCGTCTCCGCCATCAGGTCCTCCTTTGGTAATGAATTTTTCCCGATGCAAGTGAATGGAACCCTTGCCCCCGTTGCCAGAGCTTACAAAGAGTTTTACGTAATCAACAAAATTTCCTTCCGTCATAGATTTTTATAAACGAGCAATGAGCTGGGTCAAACGCTCAGTGATTTCATCTATCGTTCCGATACCGTTGACCGAGTGAAATTTATTTTGTCCTTCGTAATACGATTTTAGTGGTGCCGTTTTATTATTGTATTCTTCAAAGCGATTTCGAATTTTTGATTCGTCCTGATCATCGGTTCTACCACTAGTTAGTCCACGTTCTAATAAACGCTTTACTAATATATCATCGTGAGCTTCAAGCGCAATAGTGGCGGTAATTTCCATGCTTTTTCCAGCTAAAAAATTGTCTAATGCCTTCGCTTGAGATGCCGTTCTAGGAAATCCATCAAATATAAATCCAGCAGCTTGAGGGTTACGATCAACCTCGGCCTCTAGCATATCAATAGTTACTTGGTCTGGAACCAAATCTCCTTGATCCATATAGGATTTGGCTAAAGTCCCCAAATCGGTTTGGTTTTTAATATTGTAGCGAAATAAATCGCCAGTAGAGATATGTACTAAATTATATTTTTCTTTGAGAAAAGCCGCTTGTGTACCTTTCCCAGCTCCCGGCTTTCCAAATAGAACAAGATTAATCATGGTTACAATTTTTGCCCAAAGATACCCAATTTAAGTGGCTTTTTTCCTTTCCAAAAAACTTATCCGTATTTTTGCCAAAAGCAAAAGATGGGTTTTTTTTCAGGTCAACAAACCATTGGTATTCTCGGAGGAGGGCAACTGGGTAAAATGTTACTTGCTACCACGCGTCAGTGGGATATCCAAACCAAAGTAATGGATCCCAGTGGTGAAGCTCCTGCTCGCCTTGCATGCAATCAATTTATCCAGGGTGATCTGATGGATTATGAAGCGGTTGTTGCCTTTGGAAAAGATGTTGATATTCTTACCATAGAGATAGAAAACGTGAACGCTGATGCATTAGCTCACCTAGAAAAAAAAGGTGTACAGGTATATCCTCAAGCTCAGGTTTTAAAAATCATTCAAAATAAATGTCATCAAAAAGAATTTTACCAACAACATCGTATTCCTACGGCTTCCTTCCAGCTTTTTTCTTCGAAAGAAAAATTAAAGGATGCCGTGCTTAGAGGATTTGTATCATTTCCTTTTGTTTGGAAATCAGAATCAATGGGGTATGATGGTTATGGGGTAAAAATTGTTCGATCCAATCATGATTTAGAGCAAGTCAACGAAGGGGGTTGCATGGCTGAAGACCTTGTTAATATTGATAAAGAACTGGGTATTATCGTTTGTAGAAGTCCCAAAGGAGAAATCAAGTGCTATCCTTGTGTAGAAATGGAATTTCATCCTGAAGCCAACCAAGTAGAATACGTATTAAGTCCTGCGCGAATCTCTAAAGCAGTAGCTAATAAAGCAGAGGAAGTTGCCCTCAGTGTTTCTAAAGCATTTCAACATGTAGGCCTTTTGGCGGTTGAACTCTTTCTCACTAAGGAAGGTGAAATTTGGGTAAATGAAGTTGCCCCTAGACCACACAACAGCGGACATTACAGTATAGAGGCCTCCTTCACTTCACAATTTGAGCAACATACCAGAGCCATACTCAACCTACCCTTAGGTAATACCGAAAATAAATTGACCGGAGTTATGGTAAATTTAGTTGGAAAAGAAGGCTATACCGGAGCCGTACACTATAAAAATTTAGAACACATACTAGCTATTGAAGGAGTGAACCCTCATATTTATGGGAAAAAAGAAACTCGACCTTTTCGCAAAATGGGGCATATTACCATCATAAATAAAGATTTAAGTATTGCGCGAAAAATCGCAGAGGAAGTAAAAGAAACTATAGAAGTAATTTCAAAATAATATGGCACAAGTTGGAATAATTATGGGAAGTCAATCAGATCTTCCAATCATGAAAGAAGCAATAGAAATTTTAGAAGCTTTAGGAATCGGGATCGAAGTAGATATCGTATCTGCCCATCGCACCCCAGAAAAAATGATGTCTTACGGCACTGAAGCACACAAGCGGGGAATTAAAGTTATCATTGCAGGAGCTGGAGGCGCAGCGCACCTCCCCGGAATGATCGCCTCTTTAAGTCCCCTCCCCGTAATAGGAGTACCCATAAAATCGAGCAACTCTATTGATGGTTGGGATTCCGTTCTTTCCATACTGCAAATGCCGGGTGGAGTGCCTGTGGCCACAGTCGCATTAAATGGAGCAAAAAATGCTGGTATTCTCGCTGCTCAAATCCTTGGAAGTAATGATGAAACCATCCAAAAGAAAATTTTAGACTACAAAAGCAGTCTAAAAGAAAAAGTAATCCAAAGTAGTAAACAAGTAAAAAAATAAGCCTTTGAACAATCCCCTTCTTTCCTCATTCAAAACAGCTTTTGAAGCAGCTCCCTTTTCTAAAATTCAAACAAATCATTTTGTCCCAGCCATTGAACAGACCATAGCTGAAGCAATTGAGGAAATTGATGCAATTTGCAAAAATCAATCACAGCCCTCTTTTCTCAACACGCTTGAAGCTTTAGACCACTGTGGAAGTTTAATTAGTCGGAATTCTTCTTTACTTTTCAATCTAAATAGTGCTGAAACCAGTGAAGCACTCCAGAAAGCAACTCAGGAAGCTGCCCCCATGCTCACAAAATTTCAAAACGATGTTCGTTTGAATAAAAAACTTTTTGAACGGATCCACTATGTTTACAAAAATGAGGATCGAACTAAACTCAATGCAGAACAACTAACCCTTCTTGAAAAAGAATACAAAAGTTTTGTACGTAATGGTGCCTTACTTAAAGAAGTTGAACAAGAAAAACTTAGAAAAATTGACGCCAAACTGGCCCAATTGAGTTTAACATTTGGAGAAAATGTATTGGCAGATACACGAGCCTACCATCTTCATATACACTCGGAGGAGCAACTCAAAGGACTTCCCTCTGCAGTAATCGATATGGCAAAAGCAGCAGCAAAACAGATGGATAAAGAGGGTTGGGTTTTTACTTTGGATTACCCCAGCTATGTCCCCTTCATGACCTATGCGAAAGACCAAGATCTGAGAAAAGAGATGAGTATTGCTTTTGGGAAACGAGGATTTCAGGAAAATGAGCACAATAATAGCTCGATAATTCTTGAAATAGTAAAATTACGTCAAGAACGTGCGCAAACATTAGGGTATGAATCTCATGCTGCTTTTGTGCTTGAAGAACGTATGGCTCAATCTCCCATAAGGGTAAAAAAATTTTTAGATGATCTCCTAGAAAAAGCACTACCCGCAGCAAAAAAAGAATGGGAGGTCTTAGAAGATTTTGCAGCTAAAAAATTAGGCCTTAAAAATCTAGAAAAATGGGATACGGCCTTTGCTTCTGAAAAATTAAAAGAAGCTCATTTACACTTAAATGAACAAGAACTCAAGCCTTATTTTCCTTTAAATGGAGTCTTGGAAGGTTTGTTTCAAATCGTAAATAAATTATACAAATTAGAGTTTAAAGAGAATAACACTTTGGATGCCTACCATGAGGAAGTTCTTACCTTTGAAGTTTATCGAGAGGGTATGTTCTGCGCTTTATTGTACGCCGACTTTTTTCCAAGGCCAGGAAAACGAAGCGGAGCATGGATGACCAGCTACCGTTCTCAAAAAAAAGACCAACGCCCCCATATCTCTATTGTCTGTAATTTTTCAAGACCCACTGAAAACCAACCCTCTCTTTTGAGCTTTCAAGAGGTCACCACCCTATTTCACGAATTTGGTCATGCCTTACACGGTATGCTTGCAGACACAACCTATAGTGCCTTAAGCGGGACAAATGTCTATTGGGATTTTGTTGAGTTACCAAGTCAGATCATGGAAAATTGGTGTTACCAAGAAGAAGCGTTAGAGTTGTTCGCAAAGCACTACGAAACCGGAAAAGCGCTTCCACAAGATTTGATAACCAAAATTAAAAAAGCTGCCTATTTCCAACAGGGTCTCCAAACACTTAGACAGTTAAGTTTTGGCTATCTAGATTTATCGTATCACCACACTGAAGTTTCCAAAATTAAAGATGTTAAAGATCATGAAATCAAAAAAATAGGTTCACTCCAATTTACTAAAGACCATGCGGAAAACTCTACTAGCACAGCTTTTTCTCATATATTCCAAGGGGGCTACGCGGCTGGATATTACAGTTACAAATGGGCAGAAGTATTAGATGCTGATGCTTTTGAGCTTTTTTTAGAAAATGGTATTTTCGATTCGAAAACAGCAGCCAACTTTTTAAATCAAATTCTTTCTAAAGGCGGTACAGAACATCCAATGACCTTATACAAACGCTTCCGTGGTAAAGAACCCGACCCAGAAGCGCTTCTCAGAAGAGCAGGTTTGGTATAAAATTCATTTTTTTTTTATTTTAGGAATTCTAAGAGATTTCCTATGTCCCCGATCTATAAAAAATTAGGTTTCATCCTAATGTTTTTCGCATATACCTCCGCTTGTGCTCAACTGAGTTTCTTTGGTGATTTATATATAGGAAGTGAAAAAGAAGTCCATATTGCCTTTGAAAAAACCTATTTTAACGGAGGACAAGTTATAACAGCACGAGAAGATACTCCCGGAATAGTATCCTTTGGCGAAGCTAGTGAATGGGAACAACTACAAAAGAAATCCTTTGTAGACGGAGTAGTACGGATTTATGGTATTAGAAATTTTACTTTCCCTGTGGGTGACAAAAAACGCTTTAGCCCAATCACTTTATACTTAAAGGAGAACAAAAACTTTGTGGATGTTCAATACGAGCAATTGAACCCCCATTTATATTCAACAAACTTTATTGATTACGAAATTCCTCGGTATCACTTTTGGAGTTGGGATTCGGTAGGTGATGCGGTGGCTATTTGTCAAATATATTGGGATGATTCACACAATCTTCAACAACTCTCCTTTCAGCACTTATCCTTAAAATCCCTCGAAATCGGACTTTTAAATAATAGAACTTGGGAGATTCAATCAAATCATTTCTTAGAAAATCCTTTTACACCAAATAGTCCCGTGAGTATTTCCAAAGGAAGTTTAAGAACACTAAATGCCCTAGATCTAAACTTGTATAAAGCAATGACTTTTTTGGTAAAGAAGGAACCTGCTCTTGGACAAAAACTCGTAAGTCAGGTATTAACCCCAAATGGAGATTCACTGAATGATACTTGGAAAATAAGTGGCTATCGCTTTACAGATCAAAGCAATATTAAAGTATACAATCATCAAAGGATTTTGGTGTACCAATTTAAAGGGATCTATCAGAACGACTGGAATGGAAGCACACAGCACGATGGTAGGGTTTTAGACCAAGGGAGTTATTACTATACCATTGATCTTGATGGAGAACCACCCATTGAGCTTTCGGGATGGCTGTATATAAAAACTAATTGATATGAAGTCTAAGGCATCATACCCATTGTTAATCCTAACCTTTCTTTGTAACGGGTTCTCATATAGTCAAGAAACCGCTAATTTTCTTCTTTTTTCTGAACAACTCCAATGGACCAATCCTGCACTAGTAGGACTCACAGAACAAAAACGTTTGGGTATCATGATTGATAGTCAATGGTTGGGAATAAAAGATGCTCCCAAACAGCAAACTTTATTTTTTGAATCTTTTAATCCTTCACAAAAACTCAATTTAGGAGCCTTGATTCGGAACCGATCACGCTTTGCTGAAAACAGTACCCAATTCTTCCTTCAATTTGCCTATCCAATCCAAATAGCCAATAACACCTATCTACAACTTGGGGCTCATGCAGGTGGAGATTTTTATGAGTTAAATTTTGATTACTTAAGCTCCATAGACGGAGTTGTAAAGGACCCGCTTCTTCAAAGACAACTGCGTTTTATTCCCAATGGAGGAATCGGAATTTATTTAAAAAGAAAAGAGTATGTTTTTCATCTTTCCTTTCCACGATTATTGGAAGGTTTAGCATTCAAAAATATTCCCGAAGTATTTCTTCCAAATCGATTTTATTTCTCAACTGCTATAGCAAGGAGTTTTAAAACTGTTTTGGATAGAGAACTCTTTACTTTGACTTTTCAGCTTCACAATTTAGGTCTTGATTCTTTATTATTTCAATTAAAAGGGAGCTATCCCCTACCCTTTGGAGAACTTCTTTTAGGAGTTAATTCCAGTAAAAGTTCCAGTGTAGGATTTCAATTATATACGCAAGGTGTTTTCGGACTTGCCTATGCTTTTGAATTTCCAATTCATTCAAGTGCTGATTTGAAACTAAATAATCATTCAATTGTATTACAATTTAAAATTCAATCAAAAAATTAATCATGGAAAAAATATATTTTTTTAGCGCAATTCTGCTAATTATTTTGGGCACTCCTTTTACAGTAAATGCCCA
>JALRDC010000129.1 GCA_023262245.1 Flavobacteriaceae bacterium | reverse complement strand
ATGCTCAAGCTACTGGAGAAACACTTTTAGATGGATATCACAAATTAGGGAAAACCTATCTCTGGGCTTATTTTTTTGTAAGTCTAGGTACTATGTTTACCATTCAAAGTGCCGTTACTGTTGTGACGGCGGGCTTAGCCTCTAAATTGTTTGGAATCACAGACAGCATCGTAATTTGGAGTATAATCATCACCTTGTTTTGTAGTGTGATCTTAATTCTAGGTCGCTATCATTGGTTAGATAAATTCATTAAAGTGATCATGATCTGTTTAGCCCTTAGCAGTGTTCTTGCAGTCGCAGTCGCTTTTTTTAAAAACGAGACTCCCCTTTCTTTTGTGCAGATATTCCCTCAAGGTAGCGGTTTACTTTTTTTAATTGCCTTTTTAGGATGGATGCCTGCCCCTTTAGATATTTCCATTTGGCACTCCATTTGGACGCTCGAAAAAAACAAAACTTTAAAGAAAAAACCCTCTTTCAATGAAAGTTTGTTTGATTTTAATGTAGGATATCTGGCTACCACATTTTTAGCCCTTTGTTTTGTTGGATTAGGAGCACTAGTAATGTATGGAACGGACTTAGAATTTTCAAATCAAGGGGGCGTATTTGCAGAACAACTTATACAGCTTTACACATCTAGTTTGGGTGATGCTGCTTATGGACTCATTGCTGTGGCGGCCTTTTCTACTATGTTGAGTACCACAATCACTACCCTAGATGCTTCACCAAGAGCAATGTCAAAAACCATTCAATTACTCTTTGAAAAAAAACAATCTTATTATTTGCCTTGGTTACTAATTTTAGGTTCAGGTACCGCTTGTATTTTTCTTTTTCTTTTATCAGAAATGGGCCAGTTAGTCCAAATCGCAACAGTACTTTCATTCATCACAGCACCTCTTTATGCATTCTTAAATTATCGCTTAGTAATTAGTAAACAAATGCCTAAAGACTTACAACCCAATAAAAGTTTACGAATCCTTAGTGTTATCGGTTTATTCTTTTTATCTGGTTTTACACTCTTTTATCTTTTGAGTCTGTAAGCATTAGATTATCTTTGTACAAAAGATTGATGATGGAGGTACAAGAAACAGTCGCTAAACACCAAAAAAAACCGGATTGGATTCGTGTAAAACTTCCTACCGGAAAAAAGTATACTGAACTACGAGGTCTCGTTGAAAACTACAAACTAAACACTATTTGTACTTCAGGCAGCTGTCCCAATATGGGAGAATGCTGGGCCGAGGGCACAGCCACCTTTATGATCTTAGGAAACATCTGTACCCGCTCTTGTGCATTTTGTGGGGTGCAAACAGGACGCCCTTCTGCCGTTGATTGGGCGGAACCTGAAAAAGTGGCCAATTCCATAAAAATCATGAACATCAAACACGCAGTAATTACTTCCGTTGACCGTGATGATTTAAAAGATATGGGATCCATCATTTGGGCGGAAACAGTTAATGCTATAAGACGTATCAATCCAACAACAACCTTAGAAACTCTCATCCCTGATTTTCAGGGTAACAGAAGAAATATTGACAGAATTGTTGCAGTTGCCCCCGAAGTAGTTTCCCACAATGTTGAAACGGTAAGTCGTTTGACTCGAAAAGTTCGTGTTCAAGCCAAATATCAAACTAGCTTAGAGGTTTTAAACTATTTAAAAGATCAAGGAATTAATCGGACCAAATCTGGTATCATGCTTGGTCTCGGTGAAAAAGAAAATGAAGTCTTGGCTACCTTAAGAGATCTTCGTGAGGCTCAAGTTGATGTGGTCACCATAGGTCAATATTTACAGCCCAGTAAAAAACACCTTCCCGTCCAATCATTTATAGATCCTGAGCAGTTTAAAAAATATGAAATGTACGCTTTAGAACTGGGATTTAGGCATGTAGAAAGCGGGCCCCTAGTACGTTCTTCCTATAAAGCTCATAAACATATTCTCTAACTAAATTTAATTGCTTTATTGTAAAGAAATTTTAAGAATACTTCCTCTTCTTTTTTTAAAAGAAAACTCATTTTTATAGGTAGGTAATACACTTCCCCTAAACTAAAATGAGGTTGTAATCTTCCAAAATCTTTTTCTGTTGTTAGTATTGCTCTTCCCTGCTGCTGCTCTTTAATTTTTTGAATTTCATTCGGTTTAAACACGTGATGATCCGGGAATTTTAAATGAGAAAATT
>JALRDC010000027.1 GCA_023262245.1 Flavobacteriaceae bacterium | reverse complement strand
ACAAGACATTCGATAACATGATCAAAAGTGTTTACATCATCATTGTACAATATGATTTCGTGTTCCTTGTCTTCTAGGGTATCCACCTGCTCAATTTCTTGAGGTACTATTTTGGGGTTTTCTTTACTCATTTATACATCGCATTGCACACCATGCATCTTTTTGTCTTAGTTCGATTACAGTTAGTCCATTTTCATTACACCTTTTTTCTAGAGCAGCTATATCGTCCTTATAAAAACCTGAAAGGAACAGCGTTCCTTTTTTCTTTAAAGCGATAGCGTAAGATTGCATCTGATCAATCAACACATTGCGATTTATATTTGCAAAAATAAAATCGTAAAAAGTATGCTCTTTTTTCAGTTGCGAACCTAAAGTTACATTAATGTTTTGACATTTATTTAAGACCGCATTTTCTTGAGCGTTTTCCACACACCACGAATCGTTGTCTATAGCGTGAACTCTTTGCGCTCCCTTTTTCGAAGCTGCAATAGCTAAAATCCCTGTCCCACACCCCATGTCTAAGACTGTTTTATTTTCAAAAGAAGTTGCTAATACAAATTCCATCATCAGATAAGTGGTTTGATGATGTCCTGTTCCAAAACTCATTTTGGGATTTATTATCAACTCTAGTTTTTTATCAAAATTTTGATGAAAATCTGCACGGATTACACAATCTGTGCCGATGTGAATAGGTTTAAATTCCGATTCCCATTTTGCGTTCCAATTTACTGGTTTTATGGTTTCAACATGGTATTCAATCTCTAGCTGATCGGATTGTATGAGCGGGACATCTTTTAAAATGTTAACCGTATGTAGGTCTTTTCTAATGTATGCGTTAATTCCTTCCTTGGTTATTTCGAAACTTTCAAAATTTAAGTTTTGCAATTGTGCCAAAAGGATCTCATCCCAATGTAATTTAGGACTGAGTTTAAAATAGTATCCAATATATGTTTCGGCCATTTAAAAGGCATTAACAATTGCCATAAAGTCCTCCGCGTTTAAAGAAGCTCCACCTATCAAGCCTCCATCTACATCTTTTCCAGTAAAAATCTCTTTCGCATTATTAGGTTTTACGCTTCCTCCATAAAGAATACTCAGCGCATCTGCTAGGGTTGCGTCATAATTTTCGCTAACCAATTTTCTGATATGAGCGTGCATTTCCTGTGCTTGTTCTGGACTTGCTGTTTCTCCGGTTCCAATTGCCCAAACAGGTTCATAAGCCAAAATGATTTGTTTCCATGCAGAAGCAGGAAGGTCAAAAAGAGCGGTTTTTAATTGCTGTGCAACAACCTCAAAGTGAGCTTGAGACTTTCGTTCTTCGAGCTCCTCTCCGAAACAAAAAATGACTTCCATACCTGCCGCTAAAGCTGCTTTAACTTTTTCGGCTAAAATCTCATCGGTCTCATGGAAAAGTGATCTTCGTTCTGAATGACCTAAAATCACGGCATTAATTCCAATCCCTTTTAACATTCCAGAAGAAATTTCCCCAGTATATGCTCCGGAGTCGGCAGCATTCATGTTTTGAGCTACCACAGAAATTCCAGATCCTTGAAGAAGTTCTGTGCTCTGATAAAGTTGAGTAAACGCAGGTGCCACCATTACACGTACCTCTTTTGGTTTATCTAAATGTTTTAATTTCTTTAATAAGGCTTCAGTCTGAGATTGGTCATTGTTCATTTTCCAATTACCAGCTACAATTTTATCTCTCATGGTTTATGTTGTTTTAATTCTTGGGTCTAAATAAATGTATATTAAATCGACCACAATATTAATGATAATAAAGAGAAAGGCAATAACGAGAACAGATCCCATTACAACAGGAATATCCAATTGATTTAAAGCTTCAACGATTTCTTTTCCAAGCCCCTTCCACCCAAAAATATATTCTACAAAAATAGCCCCTGCTAAAAGAGAGGCAAACCATCCGGAAATTGCGGTTACTACCGGATTTAATGCGTTTTTCAGCGCATGTCTAAAAATCACTTGATACTGAGAAAGTCCTTTTGAGTAAGCAGTTCGAATGTAGTGTTGGGAAAGCACTTCTAATAAATTACTTCGCATTAATTGAATAATGACGGCCAAGGGACGTATTCCCAAGACAAAAGAAGGTAATAATAAATTTTTCCAAACAATACGATACGATTCTCCAAAGTCATCTAACTCATATAAATTTCCTGTCATGTTTAGTCCGGTATACGAATGCAGTACATAGCCAAAAAACCATGAAAATAAGATGGCACTAAAAAAAGAAGGAACACTCATTCCCATAGTGCTAAGTAGTAACAGAATTCGATCCAACCAATGATCTTTAAATAAAGTAGCGACAATCCCTAGAAATACTCCCAATAGAATCGCTACGAGCATGGAGGCAAGGGCTAAAATAGCTGTATTAGGCAAGGTTTCTTTCAGAATTTCGGAAATGGGCTTGCCTCGTTTTTGATATGAGGTCCTAAAATAAGGGGCTTTTAGGACCAAGAGGTGTTCTTTTGTGTGAAAGAGAACCCACCCTCCATAAACAGTTTTGTCATAATGTCCAAATACGGAAGGATTGGTAGCGTGAAAGGAAATAGGAGATAAATCATTTAAATAATGTAAATACTGGGTTGTAAGCGGAAGATTAAAGCCAAATTTTGCTTTGACGATCTCGAGTTGTTCACTGTCTTCATTTTGGTCTAGCATCATTTGCGCAGGATCGCCTGGAAGAACAGTAAAAAGAAAAAACACGAGGCTAGCCACTCCAAAGAGTGCTGAAAAAGCTTGTGCTATTTTACTAAAAAAATAGTGCATTAAGAGTTGAGATGGATCAGTGCAAAAATGGCATAGTTTACCATATCGTGATAATTGGCATCTATCCCTTCACTAACAAGGGTTTTTCCTTTGTTTTCCTCTATTTGTTTGACTCGTAGTAATTTTTGTAAAATCAAATCTGTTAAAGAACTAACACGCATGTCTCTCCACGCTTCTCCATAATCGTGATTCTTATTTAACATCAGTTCAAAAATAATTTTTACTTGTTGGTCATAGAATGCAACTGCTTCTTCTACATCCAGATCAGGTTGTTCTGCTATTCCCTTGTCGATTTGAATTAAAGCCATTATACTGTAATTTACAATTCCGATAAACTCTGCTTCTTGACCTTCCGCTACCTTTTGAGTTTGATTGATCTGCAAACTTCGTATGCGTTGGGCCTTGATAAAAATTTGATCCGTTAAAGAAGGGAGTCTCAAAATTCGCCATGCGGCCCCGTAATCCTTCATTTTTTTTTCGAATAAGGTGCGGCATTGAGAAACAATTTCTTCATATGCTTTTCGGGTAGCTTCCATTTCGTTTAATTTGCTATAAATTTCGAATTTATTTTTAATACACCCGACAAACCCTTTAAAAGTTATCAAAAAGAATATCACAGCTTCGCAAATTCGGATAAGAGAAGAACTTATCCCACTAGATTCTCCAAAAATAATGGGAATTTTAAACCTTACCGAAGATTCCTTTTATGATGGAGGAAAGAACAATACCTTAAAGAAAGCCCTTTCGCACACGAAAAAAATGATAGAGGAAGGTGCATTCTTTGTTGACATTGGGGTTGCTTCAAGTAAACCTGGAAGTTCTCTTATTCATTCGGCTGATGAAATCAATCGCTTACTTCCTATACTAAAAATATTGGTCAAAGAATTTCCTCAAACTCATTTTTCTATAGACACCTACAACAGCGAGGTAGCTGCAGTAAGTTTGGACCTGGGAGTGAGTATGATTAATGATATTTCTGGAGGACTCTTAGATCCCAATATGTTTGCTGTAGTCGCTTCACACAATGTCCCTTATGTAATGATGCACATGCAAGGTACTCCCAATACAATGCAGGAACAAATTCATTATAATGATGTCGTCGTAGAGGTTGCTCATTTTTTTAGTAAACAGCTTAAAAATGCAAACGCTGCTGGAATACACGATGTCATTTTAGATCCTGGTTTTGGTTTTGGAAAAACGATTGCACACAACTTCAGCTTACTTCAAAACTTTAGCCATTTTAAAAGTTTGAATTGCCCTTTATTGATGGGGGTTTCAAGAAAATCAATGATTTACAAATCTCTTGGTTTAAGTCCAGAAAATGCCTTGAATGGCACTACTGCGCTTCATGCATGGGGCTTAGATAGAGGAGCCCAAATAGTGCGCGTACATGACGTTCGTGAAGCGAAAGAATGCATTGACTTATGGACCGCGCTTCAATAGTTTTTATAAATTTACAAAAAGCTATTTTTTTGAATATTCAAGATTTTATTGATTTCTCCTTTATTGATGTCGTCGATATTTTACTCGTTGCACTACTTCTATTCTATTTATACAAACTAGTTCGGGGTACAGTAGCCATTAATATTTTTATTGGAATTGTAATCATTTATTTAATTTGGAAATTGACTGATTTACTCAATATGGATGTATTGAGTAATTTGCTCGGAAAATTTATCAGCGTAGGCTTTTTTGCTTTGATTGTTGTATTTCAGCAGGAGATTAGAAAATTTTTATTACTTCTGGGTTCTACAAATTTTACAAACAGACGAAATGTAGTCCGTTATTTTAAATTTTTAAACCAAACCAAAGAGGCATCAAAAATCAACCTAAACATTTTGATTGATTCTTGTATGGAGATGTCCAAAAGTAAAACAGGTGCTATTATCGTTTTACAGAAAAGTAATTCTTTGGATTTTACGCTCAATGAAAACAACCGAGCACAGATAAAATTAACCCCACAGGTTTTAGAAAGTATTTTTTTTAAAAACAGTCCCCTTCACGACGGTGCAATTTTAATAGAAAACAATAGTATTGTTGCAACACGAGTTGTTTTACCTGTAAGTGTAAGTACTCATATTCCCTCGAGTTATGGGCTGAGACATCGAGCTGCTTTAGGAATAACAGAGAAAACAGACGCCTTAGTACTGGTCATCTCAGAACAAACAGGAAAAATTGTTTATGTCAAAAACGGTGTCTTCTTTAATATTGAATCACCAGAAAGTTTAAAGGAAACTTTGGCTCAAGACTTGAGTGAATAATTAGGCTGAAAGCTCTTCTGCAAACTGGACTTCATACAGCTTGGCATAATGCCCATCAACCACTTCTAGAAGTTCTTTATGAGTCCCTTGCTCTACAATCTGTCCCTGCTCCATAACGATGATTCGATCTGCATTTTTTACAGTTGCCAATCGATGAGCAATTACAATAGAGGTCTTTCCTTGAGTTAAAGTGTCAATGGCGCGTTGAATGATTTCTTCGGAATAACTATCTACTGAGGAGGTCGCTTCATCCAGAACCAAAATAGCAGGCTTAGAGATATAGGCTCTTAAAAAGGCAATTAACTGGCGTTGTCCGGAGGAAAGCATTACCCCTCGCTCTTTAACATTATAGTCATAACCTTCGGGTAAGGATTCAATAAAATCGTGAACCCCAATCTCTTTAGAGGCTTTAATAACTTGTTCTCTTTTGATTTCAGGATTGAAAAGTGTAATGTTGTTATACAAACTATCAGCAAATAAGAAAACATCTTGGAGCACAACAGAAACGTGTTTTCTCAATGTTTTAAGAGCATACTCTCTGATGGAGTTACCATCGATAGTAATGTCCCCAGAATCAAACTCATAAAAACGGGATAATAAATTGATAATTGTAGATTTTCCTGCTCCTGTTGCCCCCACAATAGCGATGGTTTCTCCTGATTTTATTTCAAGAGAAACATTCCGTAAAACGGGCTCCCCTGGAAGATAAGAAAACCCTAATTGATCAAGGCGGATATCACCTTTAATATGATGGGGTTCTAGGGTTCCATGATCTTCGATACTGCTTTGGGTTTCTAAAATCCCAAAAATACGGTCCGCAGCTACCATTCCCATTTGAAGCGAGTTGAACTTGTCTGCAATTTGCCTTAAAGGGCGAAATAACATTTGAGACATTTGAATAAACAGAAATATGGTTCCTAGTGAGACATCCCCTCCAGAGACAACATTATATCCTCCATACCATACTAAAAGGCCTATAGTTACCGAAGAAGAAATTTCCGCTACAGGGAAGAAAATAGAATTAAACCAAACGGTTTTCAACCAAGCCTTTTTGTGCTTTTCATTTATGGCAACAAAATTGTCGTACTCAATTTTTTCACGATGAAACAACTGTACTATTTTGATCCCACTGATGCGTTCCTGAACAAAAGAATTGAGATTCGCCACTTGTAAACGGACTTCCTCAAAAGCTTTCTTCATAGATTTTTGGAACAATCGTGTTGCGTAGAGAATAATAGGCAAAATAGAAAATACTATAAGTGACAAGCGCCAATCCACATAAATCATAACTCCAATTACCAATAGCATTTTCAATAAATCAGCGATAATCATAAATAACCCTTGAGAAAAAATACTCGCTATGGTTTCAATATCACTCACGGAGCGAGTGACGAGCCTGCCTACAGCTGTCTTATCAAAATAAGCCATTTTAAAGTAGATGATTTTGTCAAACAACTTAGTTCGCAAATCCTTAATCACTTTTTGTCCCAACCAATTGGCATAAAAAACAAAGAGGAACTGAAATACAACTTCTAAGATTAGAGCGGAAAGCATTAATCCTACATAAAGAACCATCCCTTGATAATCCTTTGGACGAATATAATCGTCAACGGTAATTTTTAACAAATAGGGTGTTAAGGTTGAGAATACCGAAAGTAAAATTGCCGCAAAGAGTACAAAATAATAGGTTGTACGGAAGGGTTTTATAAAAACTAAGAGTTTTGAAAACAACCTAACATCAAAAATTTTCCCACTTATCTTAGCCATATTTATAAAAAGATTTTGTTTGGGTATTCAATTTTTGTGAGAAACAACCCTTTTGCAGGAACAGAATACCCTGCTTCCGATCGTTTTTTACTTGCAATAATTTGATGTAAATCTTCCAGTGTTTTCTTTTTTAAACCAATCTCCATTAAGGTGCCTACTATAGCACGAACCATATTGCGCAAAAAACGATTGGCGGTGATGGTAAAGGTATAACCCTTTTCTGAATTGGTCCATTTTGCATAACTAATGTTACAAAAAAAGGTCTTGACATCCGTTTTTGACTTCGAAAAACATTCAAAATCTTCATATTCTAGTAAAATCTGAGCTGCCGCATTCATTAATTCGAAATCCAAAGGCTTATTCATTTGATAGTGCAAATGATTTTCAAATGCTGTCTTTCCTTTGGAAATATGATACTCATAGGTTCTGGAAATCGCGTCGAAACGAGCATGAGCATCCGGTTTGACCGCTTTTAAAGAATGAATGACCAAGTCGTCTGGAAGGAATTGATTCAACTGATAAACTAAGTTTTGTTCCTCTCCTTCATTGCTATTGAAATCAAAATGTGCAAACATCTGTCGAGCGTGTACTCCTGTGTCCGTCCTGCCTGCGGCAACTAAAAGCGTTTCCTTATTTAAAAGCGTGCTTAAAGCTTCTTCCATGACCTCCTGCACTGAAAGAGCGTTAGGTTGACGTTGCCAACCGTGATAATGTGTTCCAGCATATGAAAATTCAAGAAAAAAACGCACAAACTGTTTTTAGACTCCAAAGATACTTTGAAATAATTTTTACTACAATTTACTCAGTACAAATTAAAACACTAGTACTTACAAGGAATTGTGGTTTTGGTTTAAAAAGTATTTAAAAACACTTTCAATTTCATTAAGCGCAGTGGATCGAAAAACGTCAACAGTCAATCCTCCTTTCTTTACTTGGATTAATTTCCTATGCGCCGCTTTAAAGTTATAAATCATCATGAGTACTAAAAGCACAGCATTGATTAAAATATAAATGTTTGCTTCATTATTAAAATACAAACAGACTGATGCAGCCATAAAAATTATTGTAAAAAATAACCCAATTTGCCATAGCCCTCCTAACTTTTTTAGAACGATTGTGTCAATCTCATTAAAATAAAGAATCTTTGGAGTATGGTCGCTTTCCAATTGAAAAATAAAGCGGTCTTCATAGAAGATTATTTTACTTTGTCCTCTGGAACTACTGTAAAATGATGCTAAAGGTAGATTTTTAAGTTCTCTTTTCATGGGAATACATAAATTTGGGAGTCTTAAAATACGGTTTTTTGAAAAAAATTCTTTTGCTTTCCGATACTCATGGCCATATGGATGAAAAAATAATTTCCTACATAAATCAAGCAGACGAAGTTTGGCACGCTGGAGATATTGGTAAAATTGATGTTTTGGAAAAAATTGAAAAATTAAAACCGTTACGAGCCGTTTATGGAAATATAGATGGGCATCGGATACGCATTGATACTGAAGAAGTATTGATTTTTAGTTGTGAAGAAGTTAAGGTGGTAATGACTCATATTGGTGGATATCCAGGGAGGTATAATGCAAGAGCTAAAGAGTTGATTGAAAAGCACCAGCCTCAACTCTTTATATGTGGGCATTCTCACATCCTTAAAGTAATACAGGATAAAAAAAGAAATCACCTGCACATGAATCCAGGAGCCGTAGGAATCTCTGGATTTCACAAAATTAGAACCATGCTGCGTTTTAAACTACACAAGGGCAAGATAAGCCAATTGGAGGCTATCGAATTAGGAATTCGTGGAGCTTTATCTAATACGATCAACAGAACGGACTAAAGCCTCGTCTTTTAAAATAGATCTTCGAGCAAGAGATAAAAACACAATTAGGAGAACACTTACCGCTAAACTAGGGTAAGTTGTCTCAAAAATAATCGCATTTGTTAAATAAAAAATGAAATATGCCATTATGGCTATTTGAAAAACGATCATAACCATACACAAGCGAGCTTGAAGTATTCTCTTTTTAAAAAGAAATAAAGTGGTCATAGTGAGCAGAGGACTAAAAAAATAACCTCCATAAGAGTGAATATCAGAACTGTTTTCAAGCTGTTGGGTATAAAATAACAACCCTGTTGAAAGTAGGATTGCAATAAAAAGGTATAAAGATTGAATACGCTGAATCATACGCTGTTTTTTACAAAATTAAGTTTTTTTTAAAAGCTTCTATTTTAAATAAAATTTTGTATTATTGTGCCCACTACAATACTTCAATACTTCAATACTTTATAGACGAATACAACGCTGTAAAGTTATAATCACAAAACTTCATGTACGAAATAGCTACTCTTAAAACAAAGAAACTCCCCGAATTACAAGAAATTGCCAAAAAAATTGGTGTAAAACGTATCGCAGGTTTAAAAAAATTAGACCTCATCTATCAAATAGTTGATTTTATAGCCTCTAAGCCAGAAGAAGAAACCATCTCCCCGCCAAAAAACAACAAAGAGGAAGGAGCTGAAAAGCCATCCTCTGAAAAAAAGATTGCTCTTAAAGTATTGCCCGTTCAAAAATCAAAACCTAAAAACAAACCTGATCATAGTGGAGGAAAGAAACCACATCAAAAAAATGAAAATCAAGGCAATCAAAATCAACACAAGAGAAATGGGAATCAAAACAATAATCCCAACCAAAAAAACAATTCCGGTGGAAATCGACAAGAAAAAGATCATAATAGAGACAACCGCAGTCGCTACCGCCAACCCGATTTTGAATTTGATGGTATCGTAGAAACTGAAGGAGTTTTAGAAATGATGTCCGAAGGATACGGTTTTTTACGCTCCTCGGACTACAATTATCTCTCTTCTCCCGATGACGTCTATGTTTCACAATCCCAAATCCGTCTTTTCGGACTAAAAACGGGAGATACCGTACTGGGTTCTGTACGCCCGCCAAAAGAAGGAGAAAAGTATTTTCCGCTTATCAAAGTGGATAAAATAAACGGATTGGACCCTAAGGTGGTTCGTGATCGTGTTTCATTTGAACACCTCACTCCTCTATTTCCCCAGGAAAAATTCAATTTAGCGGAAAAACAAAATACAATTTCAACGCGCATTATGGATCTGTTTTGTCCCATTGGAAAAGGGCAAAGAGGGATGATCGTTTCTCAACCTAAAACCGGAAAAACAATGTTGCTTAAAGACATTGCCAATGCCATAGCAGCAAATCATCCTGAGGTATATCAATTAATCTTATTGATAGACGAACGTCCTGAGGAAGTTACAGATATGCAAAGAAATGTAGATGGAGAAGTTGTGGCTTCCACCTTTGATGAACCCGCAGAGCGTCACGTTAAAGTAGCCAATATAGTATTAGAAAAAGCAAAACGTCTTGTTGAATGTGGTCATGATGTTGTGATATTGTTGGACTCTATAACACGTCTGGCACGTGCTTATAATACTGTACAACCTGCTTCTGGTAAAATCCTGAGTGGAGGTGTTGATGCCAATGCTCTACACAAACCCAAACGCTTCTTTGGAGCTGCAAGGAATATCGAAAAAGGAGGGTCTCTTTCCATCATTGCTACTGCCCTAACAGAAACAGGATCTAAGATGGATGAGGTTATTTTCGAAGAATTTAAAGGAACTGGAAATATGGAACTTCAATTGGATCGCCGTATCGCAAACAGAAGGATTTTCCCTGCCATAGACCTGGTCTCCTCCAGCACACGTCGTGACGATCTTTTACTTGATGAAAACACCATTAAAAGAATGTGGATCATGCGTAAGTATCTTGCAGACATGAACCCTGTGGAAGCTATGGAGTTTATCAATGATCGCTTCACGAGGACCCAAAGCAATGAAGAATTTTTAATCTCTATGAACTCATAAGTTTTTTAAACACAAAAAAGGCTCCTATTTGGAGCCTTTTTTATAAGATATTTTACCTAAAAAATTTAAAGGGAAGCAACGTGCTTTGCAAGCTTGGATTTTAAATTCCCAGCTTTGTTAGCATGAATAATATTCTTCTTAGCAAGTTTATCAATCAATGAGACCACAATAGGAAACAATTTGTTCGCTTCCTTTTTATTGGTCATCTCCCGTAATCTTTTAATTGCGTTACGTGTTGTTTTATGTTGAAAACGGTTTAATAAACGTTTTTTATTATTTGAGCGAATGCGTTTTAATGCCGATTTATGATTTGCCATAATTACAATTTATATCGTAGCCCGTAGGGGAATCGAACCCCTCTTTCCAGGATGAAAACCTGGCGTCCTAACCGATAGACGAACGGGCCATATTTTTCGTGCGCAAATGTACACGTAAAAATATTATTAAA
>JALRDC010000126.1 GCA_023262245.1 Flavobacteriaceae bacterium | reverse complement strand
TGATACGTTCCTGGTTGATTGAGTTCGTGAGAACTCAAACCTGTTCCGGCCATAGGTGAATAGGGCTGAATAGTGTATCCCTTATACAGCAAACCCTTTTCGTGAATTTGTTTTAAAAGCCACCAAACCGATTCCATGTACTTTGAAGTGTAGGTGACATAAGGGTCATTCATGTCAACCCAATATCCGATGCGTTCGGTAAGTTCGTTCCAAACATCGGTGTATCGCATGACCGCTTTTTTACAAGCAGCGTTGTAATCTTCCACAGAAATAGTTTTTCCTATGGCATCTTTGGTAATGCCTAACTCTTTTTCTACTCCTAGTTCAATAGGGAGTCCATGGGTGTCCCAGCCTGCCTTTCTGTGAACTTGAAATCCTTTTTGGGTCTTAAAGCGGCAAAAAATATCTTTAATAGTCCGGGACATGACGTGGTGAATTCCAGGCATACCGTTTGCGGAAGGGGGACCTTCGTAAAAAACAAAGGGAGTTTTTCCCTCACGGCTCGAGATACTTTTAGCAAAGGTGTTGTTTTGCTTCCATTCTGCGAGCACTTCTGATGCTATTTTGGGTAAATCAAGCCCTTTGTATTCTTTAAATTTCACCTAGACATTTTATTCAAAACAGCTGATGCAGGCAACTTTTGGCTTAACCTTTTATTAGCTTGTTTATAATTAAGTGCGAAAGTAATTAATTTTCAATTAAAAAAAAGAAGGACTCTTGCTAAGGATTCCCTTTTAGGAGAAAGGATGCTAGAACTGAATATGGACCCCTAGCTTGAGGTTTCTTCCAGGAGCAGAAACTCCAGAAGCGAAACTTCTGTAATGCACATCAAAAATATTGTCCAAACCTATTCGAAAATGAATTTTTTCGTTGCATTGATATTGGGTGAGGAATGATAATTCGGACCAGGCGGGGGTTCCTGCATAAAGGCCTAAAGATTCTGAGATGAGAGGGGTTTCTTCCAAACCATCTTCACCACCCTCACTGTAATCTTCTGGGTCTTTTGGTCCACTAAACTGATAACGTAAACTGGCAAACCAAGCCTCTTTTTTATAGGTCAACAAAAGATTTCCAAAAACAGGAGAAATGGAAGGTAAAGGTCCATATTGTTTACTTTTTGCTGCTTCAATGAAGTTGAGATCCCCACGTAAGGATAAATTTTCAGAGAAAGTGAGATTTCCATCCAGAGACCCTCCAAATAGGTAGCGATTACCCAGATTATCATTGGCTAAAGTGATAACTTCTTCATTGTTATACAATATGGTTTGCATACTAGGAGTGGTTTGATCCGCAAAAATGGTATAATCTGTCCTCCCAATATGTCTGGAAATTAAGGTTGTAAAGCCTCTAATGGAGAAATAATTTTTGGGTTTATTGAGATATTTAGTCAGCCCGAGTTCAAAATTATAGGCGTATTCTGGGAAAAGGGAGGGGTTAGGAACTACTAAGTATCCTTTACTTTCTCTTATTTTTCCTACATCATCTATATTGGGATTTCTAAATCCATTAGAAAGGATTGCGTTCAATTGTATTTTTTTATTTGGGCGAAAGGTAAGTGCCAAAGTTTCTGTTAGGGCTTCCGAATTGAGATTGACTTTAGAGAGTAAGGCGTTTATGTTATAAAATTCTTTCCATTCCCCTTCTAAGTTGGTAAGCGTTAAACGAGCACCCATATTTAGTGTTAGGGAGGGATTAATGTCCCAAATCCAATTTAAATAAACGGCAGAACTAGAATAGGAGCTTCCTCTACTGGGGTAACGAGTGGGGATGGGAAGGCGCGGAGTATAACCAATGATATTATTTTGATCTACAATTAAATCGTGAACAAAAGCAAACGAACTGATGTCATTATAAACTGCTTCAAAACCATAGGAAAAAGAGTGTTTCTCTTTCAATTGAAACTCAAAATCTCCGTTAAGACTTAAGGCATTGACTTTTTCAGTTTGATAATTACGACTTAAATCATTAAAAAAGCGATTGATACGGGATTCTTCCAAATTCTGGATGGCAAAGGTGATTTTTCCTGAGTTCAAGAATTTCTTTTCTGGGTAAATTTTCAATTGTGGTGAAAAAAGAAAACGCTTTTGCGGACCATAATACCATTCGGCATAGCGAAGTGTATTATTTTTTTCTTCAACTAGTTTGTCATACCGAGAGATATCGGAAGAATTGGAATATTGTAAATTAAAGACCAATTGATTTTGATCATTTAACTGGATTAAAAACTTTTGAAATAAATCAATTTGATGGTAACCGGTATTTCTCTGAATCAAAGGGTTTTCGTTAACTGTGGGCGCAGGGCTAAACGCATTTCGGTTGTTTAACGAATAAAAGGGAGTAAGTCCCCAATCCTCGTACCCATGTCTTCTGTTTTTTCCGATGCGGGTATCTCCAAAATCTGAATAACTCAAACTGGTTAAACTGGCCCATTTTTCAAAGCTAACTTCAGTGGAAAAAGAGTTAACTGAAGCGGTGTTTACAGAAGAAAAATCACTAGAAAATTGGGTTTTTATTTTTTGGGCATTGTTGATTAAGGGGTTACGTGTATAATAGTGAATCACCCCACCTAGAGCATCAGAGCCATAGCCCACGGATGAAGATCCAAAGACTACTTCAACACGTTCTATGATATTAGGGTGTATGGTGATTGCATTTTGAAGATGGCCACTTCTATAAATAGCATTGTTCAACCGGACCCCATCTACCACTAAAAGCAAGCGGTTTGCTTCAAAACCTCTTAAAACGGGACTACCTCCCCCTCCTTGGGATTTTTGAACTCGAACTCCAGGGCTTAGACTCACTAAGTCTGCACCTGTTGCTGGGCGTTGGGTTAAAATTTCTTGAGGCCCAATGATGGTTACTTTCTCTGCTATTTGTTTTCGCGTAGAAGCATTTCTAGCTACCGAAAGAATTACTTCATCTAGTGCTTGCTCTTCAGGCAGGAGTCTAAACTCAAAGCGTTCGTTATATTCTAATGCACCTAAAGTAAAACTGCGAATTTTAAAACCAAAGTACTGGACAAATATCAATTCCCCTGTTTCAAAGAGGGAAAGGTCCGCAACGCCCTCACTATTGGTAAGGGTAGCGGTAGATTTTGATTCGTTGTACAGAGCCACCCCTTCCAAAGGGTCCTTAGAACTCCCATCAATAATTACAAGCTCTTGGGCTGTGGTCCAAAAGCATAATAAAAGGATTATAAATGAACTAAGGGTTCTTAAAAACTTCATTTAATATTTCCGTGGATTTTGGTGGTTTAAACTGTTGTAAATGTAGTTCGAAATATGTGATGACTTTTTTTAAGAGGTCAATTTTATCATTTTTTTGAAGCTGGATAGTTCCAACTTTATCAAAATCCATGCCTAAAATTTTAAGCCAATAGTTTTTTAACGCAGCTTCAAGAAAAGGTCCCTTTGGTTTTACAAAACTCATGCAGCCCGATTCCATGTCAAAATAAGGTGCTTCAGGACTAGAAATATTGGGACTGAAACCAATATACTGTGTCAGGTCTAGCATCATTTTAATATGAAACAAACTCAATTTATTTTGAGTGTCTAACCAAAGAAGATTTTTTTTGATGAATTGGAATAAGGGGGGGTTGGCATCCTGTTCTTCTTTTACGACTTGATGTAATACTTCTGCTAAGAAAAAGACTAAAGCCTTTTTACTTAAGTCATAGGGAATGGAAGAATAAGCATGGTAAAGTTTTGCTTCTTGGATATACCCTAAACGATTTTCGGGATTTTCAGGAGCTTGAAGTTCTAAAAGACTGAGGGGTTCAAATAAAGACTTGGAGATTTTCTTTTTCCCTTTTGCAGTTAAAATTCCTTTGAGCATGTAGGACTGAAGTCCGTATTCTAGTGTATAACAAGCAGCGATTAAACTAGTGTCCCCGTATTTAATATTACTAAGAGTAATGGCATGGACGGTGCCGTTCGCTTTTTTAGTCACAATTTAAACGACTCCTTGAGCAAGCATGGCATCCGCCACTTTTACAAATCCTGCAATATTAGCTCCTTTGACATAATTAATGTACTCTTTTTCTTTGCCGTAATGCACACAAGATTGGTGAATATCCTTCATAATAGCCTGCAAGCGTTGGTCCACTTCATCTCGAGTCCAACTGTATCGCAAGGAGTTTTGAGCCATTTCTAATCCTGAAACTGCGACTCCTCCTGCGTTGGAAGCTTTCCCAGGGGCAAATAATATTTTGTTTTCTGTAAAGATTTCTATTGCCTTGGGAGTACTAGGCATGTTAGCTCCTTCCCCTACGCATAAGCAGTTGTTTTTTACCAGCATTTGGGCATCGTTCTCATTTAGTTCATTTTGTGTTGCGCAAGGGAGGGCAATGTCGCATGGGACTTCCCATGGGGTTTTTCCACTGTAGAATTGGGCTTTGGGATAGGCTTTGACGTATTCACTAATCCTTCCTCTTTTTACGTTTTTTAGATTCATAATGAACGCTAGTTTTTCATGATCAATACCCTCCGGATCATGGATATAGCCAGAAGAATCGGAAAGGGTATATACTTTGGCTCCAAGATGAAGGCATTTTTCTGCGGCATATTGGGCTACATTCCCGGAACCGGAAATAACTACTTTTTTGTTTTCTAAACTATCATTGCGGTTGATTAGCATTTCTTGTGTAAAGTAAACAACACCATAACCGGTTGCTTCAGGGCGAATTAAAGACCCTCCCCAGCTTACGCCTTTACCAGTTAAAACTCCTGTAAATTCGTTTTTAAGACGTTTGTATTGACCAAAAAGATAGCCAATTTCTCTGCTACCTACACCTATGTCTCCTGCAGGAATATCTCGATTAGGTCCTATATGTCTAAATAACTCGGTCATAAAACTTTGACAAAAGCGCATGATTTCGGTGTCGGATTTCCCTTTGGGATTAAAATCGGAACCTCCTTTTCCACCACCCATAGGGAGTGTAGTGAGGCTGTTTTTAAAGGTTTGCTCGAAGGCTAAAAATTTTAACACACTCAAATTCACACTAGGGTGAAAGCGAAGTCCTCCTTTGTAGGGTCCTATTGCTGAGTTCATCTCGATGCGATATCCACGGTTTACCTGAATTTCTTCCTTGTCATCAATCCATGCAACACGAAAAGAAACTACGCGTTCAGGTTCTGTAATTCGGAGTAAAATATTTTGCCCGTAGTAAATATCGTGTTGAACTATGTAAGGAATTACATTTTCTGCAACCTCGGTTACAGCCTGCATAAACTCTGGCTCATTTTGGTTTTTAGCGTTTACTTCTGCAATAAATTGGGAGATAATTTCTTTCATTAGGCTCGTATTTATGTCTTTCGAAGATACTCTCTTTTTTCTAAAAAAAGTATTAAAAAAGTAAATCAACTAGGCTTTCTACTTTAGATAGTTGTTGAATTTGAATGCTCTTTTGAGTTCCTCCAAGTTTGGTATATTGAGAAACAACAAAACGTTCAAATCCTAGTTTTTCTGCTTCCTGGATTCGTTGATCAGCTTTGGCAACGGGTCTAATTTCTCCAGAGAGTCCAATTTCTGCTGCAAAGCATATTTGTTGTGGGATGGGAAGGTCGTGATAGCTCGATAAAATAGCAGCGATGACCGCTAAATCCAAAGCAGGATCTTCTATACTCATTCCTCCTGTGATATTAATAAAAACATCTTTACTGCCTAAAGCAAATCCAGCTCTTTTTTCTAAGACAGCTAACAGCATGTTGAGTCTTTTCGAATTAAACCCTGTGCTACTGCGCTGCGGGGTTCCGTAAACTGCGGTGCTTACTAAAGCTTGAACCTCAATCATCAAGGGGCGAACGCCTTCGATAGTAGCCGCAATGGCGTGGCCGCTGAGGTTTTCTTCTTTCTCGGAAATTAATACTTCGCTGGGGTTGGTTACTTGCCTTAAACCTTGGCTGACCATTTCATAAATGCCAATTTCCGAAGTGGCACCAAAACGGTTTTTCTGAGCCCTTAAAATGCGATAGATATGGTTGCGATCTCCCTCAAATTGAAATACGGTATCTACCATATGCTCTAGTATTTTTGGTCCTGCTATAGCACCGTCTTTAGTGATGTGACCCACTAAAATTACGGGTACATTAGTAGTCTTTGCATATTGAATCAACTCTGCAGCGCAATTGCGTATTTGAGAAACGCTACCAGCACCACTCTCAATATGGCTACTGTGTAAGGTTTGAATGGAATCAATAATTACTAACTCGGGATTCAATTTTTGAATTTGAAGGAAAATGCGTTGGGTTTCTGTTTCACTTAAAACATAACAGTGATTTTCATCAAGACCCATTCTACCCGCTCTTAATTTAATCTGTTGTTGACTCTCCTCACCAGAAACATAAAGCACCTTCTTTTTAAGTTGTAGGGCGAGTTGAAGTAATAGGGTAGATTTTCCAATTCCAGGCTCTCCACCTAAAAGGACAACTACACCAGGAACAATGCCGCCACCTAAGACCCGATCAAATTCGGCATCTCCTGTTTTGATTCTAGGAATAGCAGCAACATCAATTTGGTCAATGCGAATGGGTTGTGCTGTTTTTTGTTTTTGATTTGACTCCCATTCTTTTGGAGCTTCTTTAGAAAGGAGTTCTTCTAGTAATGTATTCCACTCCTTACATCCGTTACATTGCCCTTGCCACTGGGTGTGTTGCGTTCCACAATTTTGACAAAAAAAGCCTTTTTTTACTTTGGCCATTGGAGAGGAGAGGTTTCTTTTTTACGATTAACTAAAGGTAGCACAAAAAAAGAAAGGCTACCAAAGACAATGATCATAAGCGTTTGCGAGGTCCACATGATCCATCCGAAGGCTAATCCAGATTCATTGGAAATACCAAATGCCCCAAGCATTAAAGCAACAGAAAAAGGGTAAATTCCAATACCTCCATTGGTGGCAGAAATTGTTAACCCTCCAATTACAAAGGCAGGTAATAAGGCATTAAGTCCAAGCGTGCTGGTTTCAGGGACGGTCCATTTGATGACATAAAACATGGCTAAATACATGAGCCATATAAAAATAGTATGAATAAGGAAAGCCCCTTTATTAGGCATGGATCGTATGCTTAAAATCCCTTCTACTAATCCTTTTAAAAACGATTTTATTTTTAAGACGAATTCAGATTTATTTTTCATGAAAAGCGTACGGAGTCCTAAAGCTGCAATAACAAGAAAAGCTATTCCGAAGAGGACGGTAGATGGAGCAATCCTTTTCTCTTTGAGCACCTCCCAGATGAGGTCGTATTGTAAACTTAAGGCGATAAAGACAAAGCCAACAAGAAGGACAAGATCTACTAGGCGTTCCGCAATGATGGTTCCAAAAGTTTTTTCGAAGGGAATTTTTTCATAGGAACTCAAGGTGGTTGCCCTTAGAATTTCTCCAGATCTTGGGATTCCTAAATTCGAGATATAGGCAATTAAAACAGCTAAAACAGAATTGATAAACCGAGGTTTATAACCCATAGGGGCTAATAAGTATTGCCAGCGATAGGCTCGAGACAAATGACTAAAGATGCCGAAAAATACTGATAACAAAACAAAGCGATAATCTGCATTTTTAATATAGTTTGCTATCAGATTTCTTTCTTCAACTGTAGTTGCATTTAAGGTAAGGTAAATAAAAAACAGACCAATACTTAGAGGGACTAAAACTTTGAGAGATGATTTTATACGTTTCAAAATCTTAGCGGAGTTGGTTGGTGTTTTCGTCAGGGAAAATAAGTATAGGTTTAAAACTTTTAACTTCTTCAATAGTTAGTTGCGCATAAGAAATTACGATGATGACATCCCCTTTTTGAACTTTACGCGCTGCGGGACCATTTAAAGTTACCTCACCACTCCCTTCTTTTCCTTCGATGACATAGGTTTCAAGACGTTCTCCATTATTGATATTTACGACTTGAACTTTTTCCCCTACAATTAAGTTTGCAGCTTCAATGAGTTTTTTGTCTAAGGTAATACTTCCGATATAATTAAGATCGGCATCTGTAACCGTAATACGATGAATTTTGGATTTTAGAACTTCAATAAGCATGGGGCAAAGGTATTACATTCTGTCAAATGGCAACGTATCAATAAGCCTTGTTTTCCCTACAAATACAGCAACAAAAAAACGATAAATTCCATCTGGGTTAATTTCATCTACAGGAATTAGATCTTTAGGAGAGGCGACAAGAAAATATTCTACTTTAAAAGAGTTGTATTGTTCTACTTGTTTTACAAAATAGGCTCTCATTTCTTTAATATTGCCATCGAAATCTTTGTTTTTTAATTTTTGGAGAGTCTTGTAAATGACAGAAGCTTGTTTTCTTTGATCAGGAGTGAGGTTTTGGTTTCTCGAACTCATTGCCAGTCCTTGTGCTTCTCTCACAATAGGACAACCAACAATAACAACCCCTAGGTTTTTTTGAATATTTAATGCTTTGATGGCTTGAAGTTGTTGGAAATCTTTTTCGCCAAAGTAAGCTTTAGAAGGTCTGATGGTTTTCAAAAGTGTTTCCACCACAGTGGCAACACCATTAAAGTGCCCAGGGCGGAACTCCCCCTCCATGTAAGTGGTAAGTGTTCCAAAATCATAATTTTTACTTTTAGTTCCCTCCGGATAGATTTCATTATCATCAGGGGCATAAATGATTACTTGATTTCCAAAAGGTTTCAAAAGCTCCTTATCTCTTTTGAAGTTTGAAGGATAATGACTAAGATCAGCTGCTTGATTAAATTGTGTAGGATTGACGTAAATACTAACAACCACCCTTTCATTTTCATTACAAGCACGTTGTACTAAAGAAAGATGACCAGAGTGAAGCGCTCCCATAGTTGGAACTAAACCCAGTGGAACTGATTTTGATTTAAAATAATCACGAATTTCTGCTGCGGCTTTAAATACCAACATTTAGGAAATAATTAGCATGGCTAAAGTAGGTAGTTTTTAAGTATATGTCTATTAATTTTGTATTTTTGCAGAACTTTTCCTTATGGAGAACAGCATATGAAAGACAAGAGAGTATTAATCATTTCTTCTGAGGTAGTTCCCTACCTCCCGCAAACGGGTCAAGCAATAAATTCGTTTCAAATCCCAAAAGCTATAAATGAACATGGAGGACAAACCCGAATTTTTATTCCTCGTTATGGTTTGATAAATGAAAGACGCCATCAATTGCATGAGGTAATTCGTTTGTCAGGAATGAATTTAGTGATTAACGATATGGACATGCCGCTGATTATTAAAGTAGCCTCCATTCCAAAGGAGCGAATGCAGGTTTACTTTATTGACAATGAAGAATATTTTAAACGTCGTGCCATCTTACACGATACAGATGGAAGTGTATTTAAAGACAACGATGAACGAATGATCTTCTTTACCAAGGGAGTGATTGAAACAGTTAAAAAACTGAATTGGTCTCCAGATGTCATTCATCTTCACGGTTGGTTTACTTCATTATTCCCTTTATACTTAAAGTCTTACTATGCAGACGAACCTCTTTTTACCAATAGTAAGATCATAAGCTCAATTTACGAACCTGATTTTGAAGGGATTTTATCCGATGGGATTTATGAGAAAGTGGCTTTTGATAAAGTTGCAGACGAACAACTAACGAATCTAAAAAAAGCGACCTTTGAAGCCCTTACAAAATTAACTATTGAGCATTCAGACGGGCTAATTTTAGCCTCAGATAAACTTCCTAAATCAGTTGTAGAACAAGTAAAACAGAGTAAAAAACCACACCTAAACTTCTCACAGTCGCAGGACAAAGAAGTATATATTGATTTTTATAACGATAAATCTTAACAGAGCTTCTTTTGAAAAAGTATTTCCCCATTACTGTAAGCATCATTACAACGCTTTTACTCTACTCTTGTAACCAAGATTACTATCCCGTAGGAGAAAATTTATTGTCGGATCAAATGCTACAAACCGAATCTGAAAGTTTCCCAGCCTTTACTTTTCAAGAGAGCATAAATGAAATAGAGTCAAGCAATCAGCCTCTTGCACAACTTGGGGTAATTAACCATCCTGTATTTGGACGGGCAGAAGCAAGTATAGTAACTCAAGTCATCATCGGAAGTGACCCCGTTTTTGGGGATCTAAGCCAGCGATTTGAAGATTTCGATGACGAATCCGACCCAACCCTTATCTCAGAAGAAGAAACGGTAAAGCAAGCCTATTTAGAGATTCCTTTTTTTACGAATGTAAGAGATACCGATAACGATGGGGTTATTGATTCTTTTGATGCAGACCCTAACGATCCACAAAGTAATTCTGACGGAGATGAACTGACCGATCTTGCTGAGACGCAAGCAGGTTTAAATCCATTAAGTTCTGATAGTGACGGCGATGGGATATTAGATCATAATGACACTGATAACGCTACTTATGATGCGGAAAATAGAGTGTATACCATAGATTCTATTTATGGAAATCGGGAAGCGCAATTCAATTTACAAGTATATGAGTTGACCTATTATCTTGGAAATTTAGACCCTAATACAAATTTTGAATCGGAACGCGCTTATTATTCCAATCGCGATTACTATGAAGAAGGATTTGTAGGCGCGACACTCTTAGACCAAACCGTTCAACTAAATTTTGACGAACTCCGCTTTAATTATTCGGAGGACGATCCTGAAACTACGGATGTTGATGAAACTACACAGGTTGAAACCCGTTTAACACCTAGAATCCGCGTACCATTAGATACAAACTTTTTTCAAGAACGTCTCTTGGACCTGGAAGGAAGCGATGCACTTTCAGGAACCACCGCTTATCAAAAAGAAATGCGCGGATTCATCATAAGAACCGATAACCTTAGCGATGATTTATACATGCTATTGAATTTCCAAAATGCAGAGATTAAAATTGAATATGAATTCAACGATTATAATACTCAGGGAACATCAGATGACACTTCAGATGATACGATAGAAAAAGTAACGAGAAATTTTACCCTACGTCTTGGAGGCACTCAAGTAAACATTCTTAAAAACGACTCTTTTAACGCAGCAATTCAGCAGCGTATCACAGCATCTCAAAACAACAGTTCAACCGATAAACTTTTCATACAAAGCAGTAGGTTGCACGGAAAAATCAGACTTTTTTCAGAAGATAACCCTGAAGAAAACGAGCTTTTAGACAACATCAGAACCAAGACCTGGTTGATCAATGAAGCCAGTTTGATATTTTATATTGATCCTGAAACAACAAACCCACAAGAGCTAATTGCTCAGCGATTATATCTTTTTGATTACAACACAGGAAAACCTATTGCCGATTACATCAATGACGGTTCCACAACAACTTCATCGGCTCAGAACACAAACAAACAAATTTTTGGAGGCATCCTAGAGTTGGACGAGAACGACAAGCCCTTTCGCTATCGTTTTAATGTGACCCGGCACCTGACCAACATTATAAGGAACGACTCAATCAACGCTGATTTGGGACTTGTTGTAACTGCTAATATAGATAATTCCAATGCTGTAAAAGCACGAAAAAATGAAGCTTTAGAATGGTTGAATTATCCTCAAGCAGCAACGCTCAATCCACTAGGAGTAGTAGTGGTGGGTTCAAACCCCGACAGTAGCCTAACAGATAAAAAAGTGAAGCTGGAATTAATTTACTCTGAATACTAGTTCTAAGCCCCCGAACTAATAGCTTCCATTACAATACGAGCATGTTCTCGGGAGTTTTCAATAAACCATTTGTTGGTTTTATAACCGCCGCAAACCACACCTGCAAGAAATACACCTTTAGCGTTAGACTCCATTGTTTTGGCATCGTATTTTGGAGTTCTAAATTCATCATTTTCAAACGCTACGCCTATTTGTTCCAGCATTTCAAAATTGGGCTCATAGCCTGTCATGGCTAACACAAAATCATTGGGAATTTTATGCGTTTCATTCTTTTCTTTAAAAAGCACGAATTCCTTTTGGATTTCAGTTATCGTAGATTCAAAATAAGCTTTAATACTCCCCTCTTCAATACGATTTATAATATCTGGTCGCGCCCAGTATTTCACATTGGTTCCAATTTCCTTTTCTCGAATGATCATGGTTACACTTTTCGCCCCTTTCCGATAGGTTTCTAATGCTGCATCTACTGCAGAGTTTGCTGCACCTACAACTGCAACATGCATTCCATAAAAAGGATGAGGTTCTGAGTAATAGTGCTTTACTTTAGGGAGGTTTTCACCAGGGACGTTTAGCATGAAAGGACGGTCATAAAAGCCAGTTGCGATGACTATAGATTTTGAAGTATAATGATCTTTATCGGTAGTGATACTAAAATGGTCTCCAATTTTTTTTAGCTTTTCTATGGCCTCATAGAGTCTGAGTTCCAAATTCCAATGGGAAGCTACTCTTCTGTAATATTCCAATGCTTCTGCACGAGTAGGTTTGGTGTTATGAGAAATAAAAGGGATCTCGCCAATTTCGAGTTTGTCTGAGGTTGAAAAAAAAGTCATGTTTAAGGGGTAGTGGTAAAGAGAGTTTACCAAGGTGCCCTTATCAAAAATCAAATAGTTTAAACCTCTTTTTTGAGCTTCAATACCACAGGCCAGCCCAATGGGTCCGGCACCTATTATGATTACATCTCGCATGTTGCGAAGGTATTAATCTTTTAGATACGGATTAAATAATAGCTAATTACTATCATAAAAATATTATGCATAAGTAAAACAAATATTATATTAATGATTTTTTGCTATTTAGGCTTATTAATAGATATTATATAAGAAAAATCTATTATAAATTATATTATAATAATAATAATCTTTGTCGAAGGAAGATACTTGAGATACAAACAAGTAAATAAGCTGTCATCACATTATTCCCAAATGCGCAAGCAATGCCGATGGAGGAAAGTAGCCACCAAAGGGGGAAGAAAAACACTCCTAGGGCATATTTCATGGAGCTGATAAAAACACGGTCATTAAACTTCCCAATAATAAAGCGGGTTATCCAGAGCGGGATTATATTAGGAATGCTTAGCAGCGCAATAATGCTCTTTTCAAAACCAGTTAATTTCCTTCTTTTGGGTAATTTATCAAAAGAACTTGCTAAGGCATTTTTAAGTTCGTGGAACTCCCATTGTGTTGTAGTTCGGTTAATACATTCTTTTTGTTGTGCGTAATTTTCAGTTTCATCAGGAAGCCAAAGGCATTCGCGCATACTGTCTTGGAGTTTTTCACGCAATTTATTTATGTTTTCTGCTTCAGAAAGTTTGTCCTCTATCGTGGCTTGAATAGCTATTGGTTTTCCAAAGACTAAATGCAAGGTACATCGGGGTTGTCTGTGGTGACCGTAATTTAAACCTACAGGTTGAAGGTAAATTTTTTTATTTGGATTTGCGCGCTGCGCTTGATAAGCTAATCGACTACTTCCCTTTGACAAGCGTTTTAAAAAATATTCATCGTGATGACCTCCTTCAGAAAACATCATCATATACTTCCCTTTTCCTAGCAATTGATGACAACGTTCAAAGATGGCATCGTTTTTTTTTAAATTACTATAACCGTTTCTAATTCTATATACTGGGAGCATTTGTAAGGCGTCTAAAAACCATTGCAAGGGACCTCCAAAAACATCACTCCGAGTAAGAGAGGTTATTTTATTTGGGGTCATTGAACCCACCAGAAGGGGATCTAAAAATGCACCTTGATGATTGGGTGAAAACAAAATTCCCCCATCTTTTGGGATGTTTTCGTAACCATAGACTTTTATAGATCGAAAATATATTTGATTGTAATACCTTAAAAGATATTTAATTAGATAGTAAATTATGTTTTTCAAAATCTTTACGTCAAAAGTTTTCTAAAATAAGGTTTCTGTATCAAAATCACAGTATTTTCTTAGAATGCTTTTTTTAATCTAGCGGCGCGAGAGGGGGCTAATTTGGCATTTAGAATAAAATTGTTTGGCCCTAAAATATATAAGTCTTTCTTTAAAATTATATTTTTAGCTGAAAAAATGTGTTAACTTACACTCCATTAAACAAAATACTTGAATTTCCCCAACCTTACTTGATACATTGTTTGCTTTATGTTCATAACAAATGAAATAAAAAAATATGAAAACAAAGAATGTATTAAAAAAGGGATTTTTTTTGCTGCTATTTTTTTCTGCAAATCTTATCCTAGCTCAAACATCAATCACTGGAAAAGTTGTTGATGCTCAAAACCAAGAAGGAATCCCTGGAGCCAATATCATTATTCAAGGCACGGGAATAGGAATCGCTACTGATTTTGACGGAAATTTCTCACTTACAACAGAACAAGATGCACCTTTTAATATCGAGGTTAGTTCCATTGGTTTTGGCACGAAAGTTCTTGAAGTAACAAGTTCAGATCAAAATTTAACTATTTCTTTAGAAGCAGGAGAAGCACTAGACGAAATCGTAATTGCTGCATCTAGAAGGCCAGAACGAATTGCCGAGTCTCCAGTTTCAATCGAAAGACTAGGTTTAAACGATATTAAATTTTCAACCTCTTCAGATTTTTATTCTTCTGTTGAGAATTTGAAAGGTGTGGACGTATTATATTCTTCGATAACACTTCCAATTGTTAATACTAGAGGTTTTGCTTCTTTCTCTAACGAGCGTTTTCTTCAATTAGTTGACGGTATGGACAGTGCAGCACCAGGAATACAATTTCCTATCGGTAATTTGATTGGTTTGAATCAACTCGATGTAGCATCTGTTGAATTATTACCAGGAGCTTCATCGGCATTGTACGGTGCCAATGCTTTCAACGGAATCTTGTTAATGAATAGTAAAAGTCCATTTGAAGATGAGGGTATTAGTGCCTATGTAAAGTCAGGGATTACCTCTTCTTCGAATAATGGAGACAATACCTATTACGATGTTGGTATAAGAGCTGCCTATAAGCTGAGTGATAAGTTTGCCGTAAAATTTAACTTTTCTCATTACGAAGGGAAAGATTGGGCGCAAACAGATGAAAATATGTATGTAGATGCGGGACCCGGGAATCCAGATAGAGCGGTGACAAGAACAGGGAATGAATTGGCATTTAATGCCCTTTCAAGATATGGAGATGAAATTACTCAAAACTTAAACTTTCAAGAACTTGCTCTAGCCAATCCATTAGCAAGAGGCTTGGTTGCTCAAGGTGTTGCAGCTAATTTAGGACTTCCAGATCCCAGCTTAGTCCCTGCTTCTGCCATCGATGGCTTGATTTCACAAGCTGTTCCTGGGGGAGTAACGACTATTGGAATGGACGGTTATGCTGAAAAAGATCTATGGAATTACGACGCTTCAAATACTAAATTTGATGCATCACTGTATTATAAATTATCAGATAGCGTTGAATTGTCTTGGATTTCTAAAATTGCATCGGGTAATACCATTTATCAGGGAGCAAGCCGATATATATTAAAGAATTTTGGGATACAACAACACAAATTAGAGTTAAGAGGAGATAATTTCTTTGTAAGAGGTTATACAACCATTGAAGATACTGGTGACACCTATGATGCGGTTTATACAGGACAATTTATAAACATCTCTCAAGCACAAGATTGGTTTACAACTTATGTAGGGAGTTATATTCAATCAGCATTAACGGGTAATCCAAGTCATAGTGCTGCAAGAACTGCTGCAAATTCAACACTTGCTCAGGTTGGTACTCCAGAATTTCAACAACTCTACAACAGTATCACTCAGACCCCTTTATATAACGGGTCACAATTTAATGATCAAACGAGTTTAACTCATGTAGATGCAAACTATAATTTTGGAGATCTTGGTAAATTAGGAGAACTTCAAGTAGGGGGTTCCTATCGAAATTATGAATTGAATTCAAACGGAACGATCTTTACAGATAATAACGGTCCGATTAATGTTTATGAATATGGATTGTATACCCAGTTGCAATCTCAAATCTCGGATCAAATAAAATTTACTGGTTCCATACGTTATGATGGAGCACAAAACTTTGATGCAAACTTTTCTCCTCGACTCTCTTTGGTGATTAGTCCCGATAAAGCAAAAGTTCATAACTTCAGATTATCCTATCAAACAGGATTTAGATATCCTACAAATCAAGATCAGTACATTGGTCTAGAAACTCCAGTTGCAATCTTATTAGGTTCTGCTCCGGATAACTTTGATCGATATCAAACAACTAGTAGAGGAACTTCTGCAGAACTAGGTGCGCAAACAGTAGGTTTATTAAACCAATTGGGGGTGGATATTTACGACACACTCACGGGAAATAACATACTATCAAACTCCTTTTCTTTGAGTTCGGTTCTTCAATTTTCAGCCACACAAAACCCACAGCTTCTTCAAAAAGCTCAGGTAAATCCTGTGCAGCCAGAAAAAGTGGTAGCCTATGAAGTAGGATACCGTGGAAGAGTTGGTAAAATTTATATAGATGCAAGTTATTACCGTAACGATTATGACAATTTTATTGCAAGTCAAACAGTTGCAACTCCACATGTAGGGGATGTCGCTGGGACACAAGTCATCCCCGCTGCTTTTTCTCCCGTGGGGGTAGACTTACCTGCTAGTATTCTTGCTTTATCTCAGGGCCTTTTTACTGTGGTAGCAATAGATTCCAATACAGATGCGGATGTAAAATCTTCTGGATTTAATATTGGCTTAGACACTTCATTTGATGATTTTAACTTAGGGATTAGCTATACAAACGCTAAACTAGATTTTGACCAAACAGCAAATCCAGATTTTGAAACAGGCTTTAATACTCCAGAAAATACATTTAAAGTATCTCTTTCTAACAACAATTTATTCAAGAACTTTGGTTTTGGAATTAACTATAAATATTTAGAATCCTTTTTATGGGAGAGTAGTTATGTAGATGGAATTGTACCCGAAAGAAACCTGTTAGATGCTCAAATAAACCTCACCATAAAAGACTTTAACATTAAGTTAGGTGGGACCAATTTATTTGGAGATGAATATTATGCTGCACCAGGAGCTGGGTTAGTAGGTTCAACTTATTATATCGGTTTGAGATACGGTTTTTAATGTTGAAATAAATTATAGAATTTAAAAAGAGGGCTTTTATGCCCTCTTTTTTTTGATTTGTCTTGACATTTGAGAATTAAAAAATTACAAATAAAAAAGAATTAAGTATCGGATTTTTATGAGGAACCCCATATATTTGCAACTCATTATTTCGACCGAAAAGTCAAACGTTTAAGTAGAAAAAAAATGGCTCAAAGCACAGGTAAAGTTTCCCAAATTATTGGTCCCGTTGTAGATGTAGATTTTAGTGGAGAAAACAACCCACTACCTAAGATATATGATGCACTTGAAATCACAAAATCGGATGGTAACAAACTCATTCTTGAGGTACAATCTCATATTGGAGAAGAAACGGTTCGAACGGTATCTATGGATTCAACCGATGGACTGAGTCGTGGAACAGAGGCTAAAGCTCTTGGAAGTCCCATACAAATGCCCATCGGAGATGCAGTTTACGGACGTTTATTTAACGTGATTGGAGATGCAATAGACGGAATGGAAGACCTTCCAAAAGACGGCGAAAATGGATTAGCTATTCACAGAGAAGCACCCGCTTTTGAAGACCTATCCACATCAACCGAAGTATTGTTTACAGGAATCAAAGTAATTGACCTAATTGAACCTTACGCAAAAGGAGGAAAGATTGGACTTTTTGGAGGTGCTGGCGTTGGAAAAACAGTTTTAATCCAAGAGTTGATTAACAATATTGCCAAAGGACATGGTGGACTATCTGTTTTCGCTGGAGTAGGAGAACGAACTAGAGAAGGAAATGACCTGCTTCGTGAGATGCTTGAATCGGGGATTATAAAATACGGAGATGACTTCATGCATTCTATGGAAGAAGGAGGCTGGGATCTTAAAAAAGTTGATAAAAAAGCAATGAAAGAATCCAAGGCTACTTTTGTCTTTGGACAGATGAACGAACCTCCCGGTGCTCGAGCACGTGTGGCACTTTCGGGGCTTACTATTGCAGAGTATTTTAGAGATGGTGCTGGAGATGGTCAAGGGAAAGATGTCCTTTTCTTTGTGGATAACATTTTCCGATTTACCCAAGCAGGCTCTGAGGTTTCTGCCCTGTTAGGACGTATGCCATCGGCCGTAGGGTATCAACCTACATTGGCTACGGAGATGGGTGCTATGCAAGAACGAATTACATCAACCAAGAAAGGTTCTATTACTTCCGTACAAGCGGTATATGTACCTGCGGATGACCTTACGGATCCCGCACCGGCAACAACCTTTGCGCACCTAGATGCAACCACTGTATTATCTAGAAAAATTGCTGAGTTAGGAATTTACCCTGCAGTTGATCCACTAGATTCAACCTCTCGTATATTAACAGCAGACATTTTGGGTGAAGAACATTATGCCTGTGCACAAAGAGTAAAAGAGTTGTTGCAACGCTATAAAGAATTACAAGACATCATCGCTATTTTAGGGATGGACGAACTTTCTGAAGAGGATAAATTAGCGGTTTCCCGAGCTCGACGAGTACAACGTTTCTTATCGCAACCCTTCCACGTTGCAGAGCAATTTACAGGAATACCTGGAGTTCTAGTCGATATTAAAGACACCATAAAAGGCTTTAACATGATTATGGATGGCGAATTAGACCACCTACCAGAGGCAGCTTTTAACCTTAAAGGAACTATAGAAGAGGCCATTGAGGCGGGCGAAAAAATGTTAGCAGAAGTTTAATCCTATGCAACTCGATATAGTATCTCCAGAAGCACGACTCTTTAGTGGTGAAGTTTATAGCGTAACCGTACCCGGAGCATTAGGCTCGTTTCAAATTTTAAATAATCACGCGCCTATTGTTTCTACTTTGGTTAAAGGCAGAGTGAAAATCCAAGGGGATTTACAATTAGAAACGGAAGCCCTTGAATACTTTACAAAAGAGGATCAAAACACCTATTTTTTTGATATCAACTCAGGTGCTATTGAAATGAGAAATAATAAAATTATTCTTTTAACAGATTAATAAATTTTAATTCCCCAAATCTAGTTTTACCATCATGAAATTTTTTATTGTGATACTCTGCGTATCAATTCCTTGGGTTTATGCCCAAAACGATTCCATACCCCCGCCTCAAAGTCTTAAAGAGGTGGTTGTCTCCTCTACCAGAAT
>JALRDC010000009.1 GCA_023262245.1 Flavobacteriaceae bacterium | reverse complement strand
GGTTAGGGCTTAATAATTCCAACAATTCTGGACGGGCAAAAGCAGCTTGGGTTTTTCGCTTCCAGCGTTGAACCAATGCAAATGAAAACCACAGTAGCGGTAAAACGCCCAAAAGGTAAATGTATTGGTAAGCGTCAATTTGATACATCAGATAAAGCTTTTAAATAAGGTGTTTCTCCCAACCCATTCTATGACAATCAATCCTAGAGCGAGCAGTACTAAGATTCGGTATTTTTCATCGTAATTGTAATATTTGAATTCTTCAATTTCGGTTTTTTCCAATTTGTTGATTTCAGCATAAATTTCTTCCAGTTTTTTATTGTCTGTAGCTCTAAAATAGATACCTCCTGTTTTTTGAGCTATTTCTTTTAAGAGGGCTTCGTCTATTTCTACCTTGGTCATTCCGTATTTAAATTTTCCACTAGGTAAAATTCCTATGGGTGCCAAGGCAGTTCCGTTGCTTCCCAAACCAATGGTATAGGTTTTTATTCCAAATTCTACCGCCAGTTCGGTTGCAATTTTCGGGTCAATAAATCCAGAATTGTTCACACCATCTGTTAAAAGGATGATGATTTTACTTTTTGCTTTACTGTCTTTAAGTCGATTTACAGAAGTAGCAAGTCCCATCCCTATAGCAGTCCCGTCTTCTATAAGCCCTTGAAAAGTAATCTCTCGTAAAGAAGACTTAACGATACTCTTGTCACTAGTTATGGGTGTTTTGGTATAGCTTTCTCCTGCATATAAGACCAACCCTATGCGGTCTGACATGCGGTCTTCTACAAATGTCTCTGCAACTCTTTTAAGCGCGCTCAAACGGTCAGGCTTTAAATCTTGTGCCAACATACTGGAAGAAACATCAATAGCCATTACGATATCGATTCCTTTATTTGTTTTGGTTCGAGTAGATACATCAACTGTTTGAGGGCGGGCAATGGCCAATACAATCAAAGCCATCGCTAGTAATCGAATGACATAAAGAAAGGGCAGGATTTTGGACCAAAATGAAGAAGCTCCTTGAAAGCCTGAAAGACTCGGCATTTTCAGGACAGGCTGTTTCTTTTTCCATGTAAAAAGATGCCATACCAAAGCCCCTGGCAGTACTAAGAGTAACCAGAGGTAATTGGGATTAGCAAAATAAATTCCTTCAAACATAGATTAAAGTTCTTTTACTAATTCTAAGCTGTTGATGATGCGCTGTTCTATCTCAGGTGCGTAACGATCCTCTTTTTCATACATCATCGTAAGGATGATGGTTCCTTGATCAAAAGTAAAGAGCAGTGCGTTAAAGTTGCATCGAGTGCGCTCTTTCATTCCCTCTTTGGGATAGTCAAGAGTCCCGTAAACTTTTGCAACAGGAATTCCAGAGGGAAGGTTATAAACATCATTTTTGATGAAAATATTTACAGCTCCTTTAGATTCAAAATTGGATATTATGGATTGTACTAGAGCCTCTCCTTTCTCTATATCCGCTTCTTGTGGATTTGCCTCAGGTGTTTCTTGTTGTTTTGAATCGACTTTGGGGAAATCAAATAGTAAATCAATGTAAAAAGGACTGTCCAATGTTCCTAGTCCAAATTGCTGAATATTTTGTTGTTCTCTAAGGTAGCGTTCTAACACTTCGGGTGTTTCGATTTTTAACGGAGGAGTTCCGTATTGACTAGTGACCCATTCCCCACTAATTAACTCTTTAGTTGGATATTTTAAAAGTGTATCTCGAACGGGATAATAACCATAGATAAGCATGCTCACTACTAGGGCAAGGAGGGTTAAGATTCCCGTTCCTGAAAGTCCCCAGATCCATTGTTCTTTTCTGCGTTTTTTAGCTAAATATTCTTGGTAGGCTGCTTTTTCTCTCAGCTCTTCTTCTGTAGGTTCTGGCAATGCTTCTTTTGTTTCAATCACCACCATTTCTACTACTTTTCGATCTTCATTTGCCCTACGGGATTCTGGTAATGATTTTGCAAATTTTACCAGGTCCGCATTTTGAAGTACTTCTCTTAAACTCATCAAAGTCTTGCGTTCTAAGTCTAAGGTTCCCGCATCTTTTCTTAGTTCTAATTTGATCAATAGTTCCTCAGAAGTACTCTCCAAGGCATCAATTTTGGCTTCTTCATCTAGATAGCGTCGCACAACTTCTGTAAGTCTAGAATAATATTGTTTAAATTCCTCTTGTTCACTTAGGCTCTCTTTTTCTAGTGCCTTTAGTTCTTCTATGGCACGCTCAAAGGGTGCCAATTCTCGTTCCCTGAGTTCTTTTCTTCTTTTTTGAAATAGATAGGTGTAGAAAATTCCAATAAGTGCCAAAACAAATACCACCGACCAAAGAATTTGTGCAATAAGTGCCTCGTAATTTTTCTCAACCGCTCTAAGGGGTTTTATATCGTAGAGTTTTTGTTTGGTGGTATCTACTTCTACAGGATGTACCCGTATGGGTATCAGGTCTGCGATTTTTGAAAAACCATTGACCATGACCTGCTGTTGTGGCAAAAAATAATTTCCGGAATCAAATTGAATTAAAGCGTATTTTTTAGTGTATAGAAAATGGGATTGTGCTCTTAGTGTATCAACTGGGCTGGCTTCCAGAAGTTCAAAAGGAGCAAATATGGGTTGCTCAGGGAAAACTACTTGGGCAGTGCTATCTGCCTTTATTTGAAGAATATAATTGATTTGTTCACCTATTTTAACTGCTGTAGTGTCTATAGCTACACTTAAAACTGCTTGTTCTTGAGACCAAGAGCAAAGGCTAAAAGTGAACCACAATATTAAAATAGGTCTTGCTAACATTTAAATTCGAGCTTTGAAATATCCTAGTAATTTTTTGACATAACTTTCCTCCACACTGCAACTCAAATGACCAGCGCCATTCTTGCTAAACAATTCTTCGAAAGAATTGACGTGTGACAGATATTGAGCTTCATAATTTTTTCTGATTTTTTTGGAAAATGTGCTGATCCATTGCACCACTCCTGTTTCCGCATCTCGGATGGGGACAATACCTAGATTGGGAAGTTTTGTTTCAACTGGGTCATAAACTCTTATTCCTGTTAAATCGTGTTTTTTTGCAGCAATGCGCAACGTTTTTTCATAGCCTTGATCCATAAAATCAGACAACATAAAAACGATGGCTTTTTTCTTTAAAACCCCGGACAGAAACTCAAGCGCTTTTCCAATATGAGTTCTAAAGCTTTGCGGCTCAAATTCCAACAACTCTCGGATTATTCTCAAAATATGGGATCGCCCTTTTTTTGGTGGAATAAATAATTCCACTTGATCTGAAAATAAAAGCAGTCCTACTTTATCATTGTTCTGTAATGCGGAAAAAGCTAAGGTTGCCGCAATTTCAGTAAGAATTTCCCTCTTGAATTGGGACTGCGTCCCAAATGCTTCTGATCCACTAACATCTACTACTAACATAAGGGTTAGTTCCCGCTCTTCTTCAAAAACTTTTACAAAAGGTTCGTTATATCGGGCGGTTACATTCCAATCTATCGCCCGGACATCATCGCCATACTGATACTGTCGTACTTCGCTAAAGGTCATCCCTCTACCTTTGAAGGTAGAATGATATTCACCACCAAAAACGTGATCGCTTAAGCGACGGGTTTTGATTTCAATCTTACGGACTTTTTTCAGTAGCGCTTTTGTATCCATTGCGTCCTGTGCTTGCTGGGTCAAATAAATTGAGAAATACGTTTAAGGTACTTCTACTTCGTTTATGATCTGAGTAATCAGGTCTTCAGAAGAAATGTTTTCTGCTTCGGCTTCGTAGGTAAGTCCAATACGGTGTCTCAACACATCGTAAATTACAGCACGAACATCTTCGGGAATAACATATCCACGATGTTTTAAAAAAGCATGACATTTAGCTGCGGTAGCAAGGTTGATACTCCCCCTTGGAGAGGCTCCGAAACTAATCAAGGGTTTGATTGATTCCAGATTGTAATTTTCCGGATAGCGGGTTGCAAATATTAGATTTAAAATATAGTTTTCAATTTTTTCATCCATATACACTTCCCGAACGGTTTCTTGAGCCGTAATAATTTGTTTGGTTGTAACCACGGCTTTTACCTTTTCTAAGTTGCTGTTTAAGTTATTTCTAACGATTAACTGTTCTTCATCTAGTTTAGGATAATCAATGACTGCCTTTAGCATAAATCGATCTACCTGAGCTTCAGGAAGCGGATAAGTCCCCTCTTGTTCTACTGGGTTTTGGGTGGCCATAACCAAGAAAGGAGCTTGGAGTTTAAAGGTGGAGTCCCCAATGGTTACCTGTTTTTCTTGCATGGCTTCTAGCAACGCCGATTGTACTTTTGCCGGAGCCCTGTTGATTTCATCTGCCAAGACAAAATTGGCAAAGATGGGTCCTTTTTTTATAGAAAAGTCGTTTTCTTTAATGTTGTAGATCATTGTGCCTACTACATCTGCAGGAAGTAAATCTGGAGTAAATTGGATTCTACTAAAACTCCCTTTAACGGCTTGGCTTAAGGTGTTTATGGCCAGCGTTTTAGCTAAACCTGGAACTCCTTCAAGGAGTATATGTCCTTTTCCTAAAAGGCCTATCAGTAGGCGCTCTACCATATGCTTTTGTCCTACAATGACCTTGTTCATTTCTAAAGTGAGCAAGTCTACAAACGCACTTTCCTTTTCAATTTTATCATTTATGGCCTTAATGTCTGCCATTCCATTCGTACTGTTTTCCATAGAAATTATCTACAATTTTTGGATAGCAAATTTGAAAAATATATCTCCATTCTCTTGTTAACAATTGGTTAAAAATTGAGGTTTACTACAATTGATCAATCTCCAAATGTTGCTATTTTAGTGGTGAAAATAATGTATTTTATTCATCTAGATGAAACCTTTTTCAAGAATAATTTCAGGAACAATGACTTGGGGAGCATGGGGAAAACAATTTTCTACTGCCCAAATGCAGGCTTTGTTTGAAGAGGCTCTCGACATAGGCATCACCACTTTTGACCATGCAGATATCTATGGAGGCTACACTACGGAAGTGGAATTTGGCAAAGCTTTTCATGCGAGCTCGATTGCGAGAGAAAAAGTTCAATTTATTTCTAAATGTGGAATTCAATTTCCTAGTGAACTTCGTCCCCTTCCTGTGAAACACTATGACTATTCGCCCAAACACATTCAAATGAGTGTGGAAAATTCTCTGAAAAATCTACATACAGACTATCTGGATCTGCTTTTACTGCATCGTCCCAGTCCACTAATGGATGCACGATCCATATCCGATGTGATTCAAAAGCTATTGCAACAGGGGAAAATAAAACATTTTGGAGTGTCTAATTTTACCCCTTATCAAATGCAATTGTTACAAAAGGAAATCCCTCTCAAATGGAATCAATTAGAGTGTTCTCTCACGCATGAAAGCCCTATGTTAGACGGAACGCTAGATTATATGAAGGTCGCAGAAATTGGGGCTATGGCATGGAGTCCATTAGGTTCTTATTTTAAAGAGAAAACTTTAAAAAATAACCGTCTGGATATGCTGCTAGCTACCCTTTGTGAAAAATATGACTGTTTCGAAGATCAACTTCTTTTAGCTTGGTTAATGCATCACCCTTCAAAAATATATCCTGTCGTAGGAACTACTTCAGGAGCACGCCTTAAAAAAGCTATGGAGGCTCAAAAAATTGAACTGGAAATAACCGATTGGTTTTTACTTTTAGAGGCGAGTATGGGAAAACCCTTACCTTAAACAAAAAAACATGAAAAATAAAATTGCATTAATTACGGGTGCTACGAGTGGTATAGGGTGGGCTACGGCGAAAACCTTTGCCCAAGCAGGTGCGCGACTCATCCTTTGTGGAAGAAGAAAAGAAAAACTGGAAGAACTCGCCAAAGCTATTGGGGGGGACCTGAAACTACTCGCTTTCGATGTTCGTGAAAAAAAAGCAGTTTTTGAAGCAATAGAAGGGCTTCCCAATGAATGGAAGTCCATAGATATCCTTATTAATAATGCTGGAAATGCGCATGGATTAGACCCTGTACAAACTGCTAATCTAGACGATTGGGATGCTATGATCGATGGAAATGTAAAGGGTTTAATGTATGTCACAAAAGCCGTACTTCCTCAAATGATACGAGCCAAAAAAGGACAAATCATTAATTTGGGGTCCATAGCAGCTAAAGAGGTCTATCCTAACGGTAGTATTTATTGTAGTAGTAAAGCGGCAGTGGACTTTTTTACTCGTGGGCTACGTATAGACCTCAACCCTCTTGGGATACGAGTAGGTGCCATTCACCCTGGACTGGTCGAAACAGAATTTTCTGATGTTCGTTTTAAGGGAGACCAAGAACGCGCCAAGAAAGTATATCAAGGGATTGAAGCGCTAAGTGCTGAAGAAGTTGCAGACGCCATTCGCTACATGGTGCAAGTCCCTGAAAAAGTAACCATTGCCGATATGGTCATTTTACCCACCCGCCAGGCAAATGCCTATGTTAATAACAGAATGCCTTAGCAGGGGATTTAAAAAAAAAATCTATATTGTAGTGCCCAAGTCGCAAATCATGATAGAAGCCTATGTGTTATTGCTTTCAAACGTTTCGATATATCACACTAATATCTAGTTTATTAAGACAACTGTGATTCTCTATTTTAACCCAAAAAACTTAACCTATGAGTTCCCTGTATGTACAAAAGTCCATTCTTATTAATAAAGAGCCAGAAGCCATTTTTAAATTTCTTAACGATTTTCATTCTTGGCCTAAATGGTCTCCATGGTTAATTGCTGATCCCAAAACTTCAATAAGTATTCATGATGACGGAAAGTTTTTCAACTGGGACGGAGCAGTTACTGGAAGTGGCGATTTAAATGTATTAACAGAAGTAAAAAATCAATCCATCTCTTATTCGTTAAACTTTTATAAGCCCTGGAAATCTACTGCCGATGTATCTTTTGATTTAGCTAAAAAAAAGGGAGGGACTAAAGTAACATGGACTATGAAAAGTTCGCTGCCCTTTTTTCTTTTTTGGATGAAAAAGTCTATGGAACTATATGTAGGAATGGACTATGACCGCGGACTGAAACTTCTTAAAGATTTAGTTGAAACCGGAAAAACAAATTGCAGCCTTAGTTTTGAGGGAATCAAGAGTTTTCAAAACACTTCTTATATCGGTTTTCAAACCCGTTGTAGCATGACAAATTTTGAGGATAAAATGACCGAAGATTTTCAAAATTCAATACCCAAAATGATGCGTAAATACAAAGACCTAGTGAGTGGTGCTGTATTTACATTATACCATAAATTTGATCCTGTAAAAAACAAGGTAGTTTACACCATAGGGATTCCCCTTTCAGAAACCCCTAATGAAATAGAGACGCCCTATTTTATAAAAAAACTCCCTGACATGAAGGTCTACAGTGTCATACACAAAGGGCCTTACCGTCATTTAGGTAATGCGTGGGCTACTCAAATGATGCATCAAAGAGCTAAAAAATTTAAATCTAAACGAGGTTTAGTTCCCTTTGAAGTGTATTTAAACAGTCCCGAGGATACGGATGAGAAAGACTTAAAAACTGCCGTGTATTTTCCAATAGTATAAGATAGCCCTTACTCAAATACCCAAATATCGTCTAATTCATAGGTCCCATCTTCGGTAGTTTTTCCGCTACCGTTATAACGAAATGCAAAGGTTATTCTTCCCTTATTTGGGAGTTCCGTAGGTCCTGCGTCAATCCATAAAACGTCGTTATCATCAGAGGATGCGATTTTTACATCGAGCGGTTTCCAAGATTCTTGGGAGGGGTTTTTTGTTTCCCGATCAAAGCTTGTAGAATAAAAAACTTTAAGGTTGCTACTGTCAGCAAAAGCAGTGGAACTCCTAAAACTAAAATTAGCATTATTGAGAAGGCTTATGTCTAAGGAGGGCGTGATTAGCCAACAGATCGTCTCTTGGTCTCTTGAACGGTACGATCCTATTCTTAACGACTGTCCCAAGCTGTTTTCATCTTCATAAACCTCCCAGTATTGCGTCCCTTTTTCTACCCAGTTGATCCACTCTTGGTCTTCAAATCTACCTAAAGGATACGTTTCAAAACTTTCACCAAAAAAGGGATCACAACGCGCTTCATTAAAACTGATGTTTTCGGGACTGTTGATTTCAATAAGGTTTTTTTCATTAAAAAAATCTCTGGTAAGCACTCCTGTGACACTTCCTTTTAACGAATCCACCAACACAGATTTAAACATAGAAAAAACACTCGTACTTAGGATTATAGATCTAAAATCTGAACAATTTACTAACCACCGCTCTCCATCAAAATCATCAAAAGTCTCTGCAGAATAGGTTCTCCCTAACTCACTTTTAGAAAATTGAACATCCTCTAGTGTTACCCAAAGGGCTCTAAAATCGGGTGTAATATTATTTATATCCATTTTTAGTGGTGAAATTGTTTCTTGAATGACACTTCGTTTTAAATGCCTTTTAATGAGTGGTCTTTGAAGAGCAGCGACCCCATCTGCTTCATAAGACCCTAAGCTCAAAACTCCTTGGTGAACCCCAGCTCCCAATCCATTAAGCAGAATAAAAACTTTTGTCCCCGGGGGGCTGAAGGTATGAAGTGCCGTTTGATCTAATAAAAATCGGAGTCCGCGTTGTGGGTTTCGGTAATCATCTTGAATATAAAGTTCTTTATAAAAATTTCCTGAAGCATCAGAAGAAATGACATAACCAGAAAGCCAAAGAGGAGTTTCTGATTCTTGAAAACGGATGAAGCCTGTATCACTTTGATGAACCCGTTCCCAAAGCGCTTGAATGGTCGTGTTGATTTCTTGCTCTTTAAGTGCTTCTTCTGCTGTGGGACTTGGAAAATGAATTTCGGGGCGACACCCTAACAGGAGGATTCCTAAATAAAAATACTTTTTCATCTGTTCTTTTTTTATTGTTTTTTAATTGTCAGATGGAATTCGCCATTGATCATCTCGGTGGGTATCAACTTAATGGTTATGGCTCATTTCATATTAAAATCGATAATAGGTTGTTATAAAATAGGTTGTTCCACGCCCCCACCAGTATTTTGGTCCAAATAGGGGCAGCTCCCTATTAAAGTCTTCTCTGAGATTCCTAAAATTTGCATTCCTCCCCTGTTCAAATCCCCCGGTTTTGTATTGGGTATTTGCAAGGTTTTGAACACTCAAAAAAAAGCCGGCATACGCATTCCTTATTTTCCATGATTTTCCTGCATTGGCGCTTAAAATAAAATAAGAAGGAAACTTTTCTTGTTGCAATAATTCGGATGCTAACTCTTCATTGTAGTCTGCAAATGGAAGTCCATCGCTATCGGTAAAAAAATTATTGGTCCTTAATAAGGGGTTCACATCTAAATAGGTGTCAGAAAAATAATTGCCGAATACAGACAACCTCCAATAGTTGGGGTCTTCGTAGTGAAGGGAAATGGAAAACGCTTTTTGAGGTCCCCCAGCCAACGCATAGCCTTTTAGTTGTGTGCTTCCAAAAGATTTAACCCCTTCCTCAAAGGCGGGGTGTGTGCTGCTGTCTGAAGGAGCCGTTCCTAAATAAAGTTGTGGATTATTTGCATAACGAAAGTCTCCCAGGGTAGCTACGGTAGCGATCTTAAATTCTGGAGTGATTGAATGAGAAAAGCTGGATATGATTCCTAAGTGCCTATGTGATGCCCCCTGTAAAACCTCTTGTACAAAAAGAGCCGAATCTCCCCCTACGCCATCAGCAAAATAAAAACCAACTTCCTGAAGATCTTTGCGTTTTATGTAATATCCTTCAAAATTGAATTCAGTAGTTAAACCGTGCCATTGATATGAAAATCGTAGTTGCTTGCTTTTTTCATTTGTAACATTGGGTACGGTAAAATGGTGCTCTCTTGGATTAATATAGAGGTTTCGAAGGGTCGGTGGTTTTTGCTGATTTTGAAATTTTAGTGAGAGATGATGGCGCCCCGTTATGGCATAAGTAATTCCTGCTTTGAGTGAAAAGGTATTGAATTTTTGCTTGGGTGAAAGCCCTTGGGAATGATCTGGATATAGTCCATTTTGAAAGATCCCTTCGCGTTGAATCATATTTGTAGAGATGTCAAAACCGGAAAAAAATTCCCACCCCTTTGATTCATAATTTAAACTACTGTTTATGTTTAATGATTGGTTTTTGATTGTATAGTGATATTGATAAGGTTCTCCCACTCTAACTTTTCTTTGAGGATCACGTAAATCATTTGGACTTTGAGAAAATGATTCGGCATAAGGGTTATAATCCCATAAAAAAGAAGCTCCTAAAAGGTCGATGGGTTGTGCAAAAAAAGTTGTTTTTTCATTGAGAAAACGAAATTCTGACTTCAATCTGAAGTCCGGTCTAATCAGATAGTTTTGTTGCACGCCTAGCTGAAATTGATTAACCTTTTGAACATCTTCATATAAACTGTAAATACCAAATCCAGTAGTCGTTTAATTTGCCAGGTAAAATGAATCCCAGTCTAATTGTCCCTCTTTAAGTAAATGTTGTTGTAAAAGATATGCGCTACTAAAATCTTTTCGCTCTTCATCTCGAAGGGCATAGCTAGGCAAATTTTGATAATAAACAGGGTCTGGATTGCTGCCTCCTCCCTGCAAATAGCCTTCGTTAGGCTCATGACCATTATACGAAATTCTACTAGTAGCTATTTTTCCCAAAATCATTCCTCCGTTGAATTGCCAAAAGTGATTCTCATTTTTCTCCCAACGGTGATTTATAATGAGAATTGGTGTCTGGGTTTGACTCGCCCTGCTGTTGGTCTGTTTTCCCTGCTTTTCTCCCCAATACGGGTTGTATTGCCCGCCTTTTAAATCAAAAACTTCTTGCGTTAGAGGGGCACTTTTACCTCTTTTATTCGGTGTATAAAGGGCTGTTAACCAAGATTGATTTTTGGAATTCCAAATTTTTTCTATTAATACGGCTGAAGACCAAGCATCATATGAAGTACCTTCAATGTACCCCCGTGCTCCCCATCTCCTAGAAGTCATTAAACCCAAACTCCACCCTTTTGCTTGATAATTTCTAACGGAAGAAAACATGGTTCGATACCGATAGGAACTATTGGAAAATGCTTGAGAAATTTTAATTCCTTCACGAAAAAGTGAAGGCCTAAGGTCTATTTGAGTAGTCGATAAAAACCCTCCAAAACCTCTATTAGATGCCGTAGGGCCATCAAAAAATTGTTGCCCTCGGTTGGTAAAATCATTTAACCCTCCCCATTGACTCCATTGAGGAGTTCCACTAAATGAAGACCGCATGACCAAACCATTGAGACGTACCTCTTGATGGGCATTGTCTAAGCCCCTGAGTCTGTAAAAACTAGGACTGAATTGAAAGGCTACCGTATTTAAAAAAAGGTCTCTTTGAGACTGCAACACACTCCCGATTTGAGCTCGATCAAAACCTCTGTCTTCATCCAGATAAGCCTCCCATTCTGAAGGGTCATCAACGATTTCAGATTTGTACGCTTCTATGATGATCCAATTCCCTAGATCAATGCTTTCTGTTGAAGTTCTTGTAATAGGAATCTCTCTTTCGGTACCGTATTTTGTTCTTACAAATAAAACGCCTTCTGCAAACTCACCTCCAATTAAAAGTGAGAAAAAACCATTACTATCTGTAATGTCTTCTACATCAGCTCCTAAAAGTTGAACCTTGCAGCCTTGTATAGGTTCATCAAGATCATTTATAAATCTTCCTTTAATTTCAACTTGTTGCGCCCAAAGAAAACCGACAAAAAAGACAGCGAATACAGAACAATATTTTCTCATGAGAACCAATTTGGGGAGGTCTTATAAAATTATTATTTTTTGCTTAAATATTCCCCCAATGCGACTTGTTCTAATCTTTTGCGTCTCCACGATTCTATTTTCAAAGACTCACTGTCAGAAAATTCAAACTATTGCCTTTTACAATGTTGAAAATTTATTTGACACTCTAGATGACCCTAAAACTTTTGATGATGATTATACCCCTATGGGTCAACATCACTGGACTCCTGAAATACTCAATCAAAAAATTGATAAGATCGCTCATGTCCTTTCTAATATTGGACTTACAGAAACCAAAAAACCTCCTCTTCTCATTGGTCTTGCAGAAATAGAAAATCAAAACCTTATAAAACGAATAGCAGTACATCCTAAACTTCGTTTTTATGATTATGAAATTATTCACTTTGAATCTCCTGATTATAGAGGAATAGACCTAGGCTTACTTTACAGAAAAGATTTCTTTTTTATTGATCATGTCAAAAAATACACTCTAAATTTAGTAGATTCCAAAACGCAACATAAACGCACTACTAGGGATCAATTGGTGATTACAGGATATTGGGAAAATCATGCTTTGGCGCTACTTGTAAATCATTGGCCTTCAAGAAGAGGGGGGCAAAGGAAAAGTGAGGCCTCCCGTCTTGCTGCTGCACGTTTACAACAAAGGATCATTGATTCCCTTCAAAAATTAGACCCCAAAAAATACATCATTAGTATGGGCGACTTTAATGATAATCCTAATAATAAGAGTTTAAGTCTTTTGACTAAAGAAAATTCTTACACAATGTCATTTAAGCCCCTCTTCAATCCCATGGAAGCATTTTTTAAAAAAGGGGTTGGGAGTTTGGCTTATCGAGATCGATGGCATCTATTTGATCAAATACTGGTGGATCAAGACTTCTTGAATAAGGAAGCAATTTCAATGGTAAAAACAGCTGTTTTTAACCCCTCTTATCTTAAAACCCCAGATGGAAAATACAAGGGCTATCCTTATAGAACCCGAATTTTAGGATCCAAACTTTATGGTTTTTCTGATCATTTCCCGGTTTATATCCTTTTGAAAAGTAATTCAGAAAACTAAAAATTATTGTTCTTCTAAAACTTCAGGATATAAGAAATGATTATAGGGAAAGCGTGTAACATGAATTTTTCGGACTTCGTCATAGACCCGCGTTCTAAATTCATTAATATTCCCCTTGTTAATTGCGGAAATAAATAGTGCTTGACCGTTCATTTGATGCATCCACGTTTGTTCCCATTCTTGTAAACTGAAGTGTTTTTTACTACGTTGTTCTATCAGTTCAGTCTCATCCCAGGGTTTTGCTTCATAGGCATCAATTTTGTTAAATACCATATAGGTAGGTTTGTCTAAACTGTTGATGTCTTTTAAAACTTGATTGACCGATTCTATATGTTCTTCAAAATTCGGATGGGAGATATCAACAACATGAAGAAGTAAATCGGCTTCTTGAACCTCATCCAAAGTACTCTTAAACGATTCGACTAATTGGGTAGGTAATTTACGGATGAATCCAACGGTATCACTCAATAAAAAAGGGAGGTTTCCGATCACTACTTTTCTCACGGTAGTATCAAGAGTGGCAAACAATTTGTTTTCAGCAAAAACATCACTTTTAGCAATGACATTCATCAGTGTGGATTTACCTACATTAGTATATCCTACAAGCGCCACCCGAACCAAGGCACCTCGATTTCCTCTTTGAGTAGCCATTTGCTTATCAATCGTAACCAGTTTCTTTTTTAGTAAGGATATCTTGTCACGCACAATCCTTCTATCGGTTTCTATTTCAGTTTCCCCTGGTCCACGCATCCCGATTCCTCCTTTTTGTCTCTCCAGGTGTGTCCAAAGTCCTTTGAGTCTTGGAAGCAAGTATTGGTATTGTGCTAATTCAACTTGAGTACGCGCATAACTGGTTTGGGCTCTTTGAGCAAAAATATCAAGAATAAGACCTGTACGGTCTAGGATTTTTACTTTCAACAGTTTTTCAATATTACCTTGTTGGGCGGGTGTGAGTTCGTCATCAAAGATGACCGAAGAAATATCATTCTGTTTGACAAATTCCATGACCTCCATCATTTTCCCTGAACCGATAAATGTTTTGGGATTTGGCGGATCTATTTTTTGAGTAAACCTTTTTAATACTTTTCCCCCAGCGGTGTAGGTTAAAAATTCTAATTCATCCATGTACTCCTTTGATTGATTTTCATCCTGTCGGGAATTGATTACCCCAACGAGTACTGTATTTTCGAGGCTAAGTGATTTCTCTTCAATCATGTCAACTAACTTCCCATTTTTTGAGTTCTAAGTGGTCTCCATCAAACTCAGCATAGGTATAATTTGAAATCCAATCTCCTAAATTAATGTATTTGGAATCCTGATTTAATTCGATTTGCATAGGTATATGACGATGTCCAAAGATAAAATAATCTCGATGCTTTTCTTTGAGTTTTCGTTTGGCATATAAGGCAAGCCATTCGTTTTCTTCTCCTAAAAACACAGCGTCTTCATCTCCAGAGATAATTTTGTTTTTTACAGACAAATAATGTCCCAAACGCATTCCTATATCTGGGTGAATTGCTTTGAATAACCATTTTGCAACAGGATTTGTAAATAGTTTTTTCATCCTTTTATAGCCCAGATCATTTGGCCCTAAACCATCACCATGTCCTATAAAAAAAGTGGTGTTATTAAAAGTAAACTCTTGCGGTTTGAAATAAACGGGAATATTTAATTCCTTTTGGAAATAGTCTTTCATCCATAAATCGTGGTTTCCAACAAAATAATGAACGGGGATTCCCTGATCTACCAGGGAAGCTAATTTTCCTAATATCCTTACAAACCCTTTTGGAACCACCGTTTTGTATTCAAACCAAAAATCAAAAAGATCCCCCAGTAAGAATAAGGCGGCTGCGTCCTGTTCTATTTTCTCTAACCACTTTAAAAATATTTGTTCCCGCTCTTTGCTCAAATTAGGAGTTGGCGCACCAAAGTGTTGGTCTGAAGCAAAATAAATTTTTTTATTCTTTGGGAGGTTCATAAATAAAGAAATTAACCTATGGCTTGCTCCAGGTCTGCAATTAAATCCCGGACATCTTCGATACCTACACTTAAACGTATTAGGGCATCCACAACACCACTTTTTTCTCTAAGTTCTTTGGGAATAGAGGCATGGGTCATGCTTGCAGGATGTCCTGCCAAGCTTTCTACACCGCCAAGGGATTCTGCAAGGGTAAATAGTTTGAGCCGCTCTACTATTTTAATTGCTGCTTGATAATCTGCACCTTTGGTAACAAAAGAAAGCATTCCTCCAAAATCTTTCATTTGAGTTTTTGCAATATCGTGATTGGGATGGTCTTCGAATCCTGGCCAGTAAACTTTATCGATCTTAGGGTTTTCTTTTAAATACCGAGCAATGGTTGCTGCGTTTTCACAATGACGCTGCATTCTTACATGAAGTGTTTTGATGCCTCTAAGGGTTAAGAAACTGTCCATTGGTCCACAAATGGCACCGCTTGCATTTTGTATGAATCCTATTCGCTCTGCCAAAGCATCATCTTTAACTACTAAAGCACCCAAAACTACGTCTGAATGTCCTGCCAAGTATTTTGTAGCGGAATGCATCACAATGTCGGCACCAAGGCTTAGGGGTTGTTGGATGTATGAAGAAGCAAAGGTATTGTCAACAGCAACCCAAATATTTTTGTCTTTTACTAAATCTACCACCGCTTTTATATCGATGATATTCATCATCGGGTTGGTGGGGGTCTCTAACCAAATTAACTTCGTCTTTTCATTTAAAGCTGCTTCAATATGTTTGGTAGCATGCATCGGAACAAAATGAAACTTCAAACCAAAATCTTCAAAAATTTTAGTAAACAACCGATAAGAGCCTCCGTACAAATCATCGGTAGAAATAATTTCGTCCCCGGGCTGAAGTAATTTTAATACTGCATCCATTGCAGCCAGTCCCGAACCAAAAGCAAAACCGTGAGTTCCTTCTTCAATACTAGCAAACGATTTTTCCAATGCTTGTCGGGTAGGATTGTGTGTTCTACTGTATTCAAAACCTTGATGACCTCCTGGTGTTGATTGAGCATAGGTAGAAGTTTGATAGATGGGAGGCATCACCGCACCATAAGCTTTGTCTGGTGTCTGGCCTCCGTGAATTGTTTTGCTGTTAAAATGGAGTCTGTCTTTCATGCAATCAAAATTGTTACCGTTGTAAAGGTATTTGATTTTAAGCAAAACCTCTGTTATTCAATAAAAATGATTTTTATTTGTAATCCTAAAGAAACATCTATGCGCCTATTTTATTATCTAAGCAGTTGTGACACCTGTAAACGCATCGCCAAAGAACTTCCTTTAAACGATTCTATAATGCAAGTGGATATAAAAAAAAGCCCTTTAACAACAACTCAAATTGAGGCCTTACACCAACGCGTAGGCAGCTACGAACAACTGATCAATAAACGAGCGCAATTGTATAAACAACGTAATTTAAAAGATAAAAACCTACAAGAAGAAGACTTTAAAAATCTGTTGCTTGAACATTACACCTTTCTCAAGCGTCCAATAGTAGTCTTTGACGATCGTATTTTTATTGGAAATGGGGCTCAAACCATAGCCGATGCTAAAGCTTTTTTAAATGAACAGTAGAGTCCTTGCTTTACTTGCAGCTTTTGGTGCTACCACCATTTATGGCATGAATCATACGATTGCAAAAGTGGTCATGCCGCATTATATAGCCCCTTTCGGGTTTATAATGCTTAGAGTTATTGGGGCGAGTATATTATTTTGGACAGTGAGTATTTTTTCTCCCAAGGAAACCATTGAAAGAAGAGACTATTTGAGAATTGCTGCTGCTGCATTTTTGGGAATGTGCATCAATATGCTGATGTTTTTTAAGGGCCTTCAACTTTCAACACCTATCAATAGTGGGGTGATCGTAACACTCACGCCTATCATCATTTTAATTTTGTCTGCTTTCTTTTTAAAAGAGCGACTTACCCTTTTTAAGTTTTTAGGGATCCTTCTTGGATTTACCGGTGCCCTCTTGTTGATCCTCTACGGAAATACTACTCAGGTTCTTAACGCGCCAAATATTCCTTTGGGAAATACTATGTTGCTGGTCAATTCAATAAGTTTTGGAGCCTATCTGGTCATTGTAAAACCACTAACTAAAAAATACAGCACCATCACACTTATGAAATGGATGTTTTTAATTGGGGTCTTTTACACCTTTCCTGTAACCTATAGTGAGTTTAGCCAAGTGGCGTGGACCAGTCTTCCCTTTGAAGCGATTTGGAGAATGGCTTTTGTGGTTGTAGGAACCACTTTTTTGACGTATATGTTTAATGTTTACGCTCTAAAAACACTTCCTGCTACGACTATAGGAGCCTTTACTTACCTCCAACCCCTTATCACTATTGTTTATGCTGTTCTTACTGGAAATGACATCCTAGATGGTGTCAAAATCCTAGCTTGCCTTTTGGTTTTTGTAGGGGTTTATTTGGTTTCTAAGAAGGGAAAAGCTGAAAAGGTAGCTTAGCTAAAAAGTCTTTTAAATGGTCTTCCCAGTTTTAACTTGACCAAGTAATTTGGCATGAGCATGATTATGGATATGCTTCCAATAATAAACCGATAAAAGATTGTTTTTTTCATGATTTATTTGAAAATGAATTACAATTTAAGGAATAGTCTCTTCACTATTTATTATAAACTTTTTTATAACATTAAATTGATCAGATAATTTTTTAAAATCAATCTGATTAATGTTGTCCCGAAAACTGTGGATTTGTCCAAGCGGAATTGGAATTAGCATGCTAGAATAATCTCCAACATCAAGAAAATCACAAGAGGTGAATGAAATTACATTCATTGTTTTCTTACTTTTCGAAAAGTAACTTCTTTGTGGTAATAAGCTTCCTAACAAATTAAACTTCAGGCTGATTAAAAAGTCATTGAA
>JALRDC010000063.1 GCA_023262245.1 Flavobacteriaceae bacterium | reverse complement strand
TAAAAGCTGGGTTTTTGCAAACACCCGCGGATCTCCATTTAACACTCCGGGACCATCCTTCCAAATTGTAACTGATTTGGCATTTAGTGCATAAGCAAAAATTGCAGCGGTGTAATCGGAACCTTCTCTCCCTAAAGTAGTGGTAAAGTTGTTACTGTTACTTCCTATAAATCCTTGTGTAATGATGAGCGAGTGCTTCCCTACTTGCTCATTAATTAGATTTTGAGTGAGTTCCCAATTTAAATTTGCTGAACGATAATAATCATCTGTTTTAATACAATTTCGGGCATCTAACCAAAAACTATCTATTTTCTTTTTTTGGATATAATAATGAATGATGGTGGTTGACAACAATTCTCCATAACTCACAATCTGATCATAAACAAAACTATAATCTGGAGATTTATTGGTTTTTAAAAATCCCATTAATTCTTCAAATAATTGATGTATTACCACTTGGACTTCTCCGTTTTCATCTTTAAATAAATCTTTTACAATATCGAGGTGAAATTGTTTTAAGGGAAGGATCCCTGCCGGTGTTTGTTTTTTATTTTTAAAATAGGTTTCTATAATGGCTTCTAAAGCGTTGGTGGTTTTTCCCATAGCAGATACAACTACTAGGGTCTCCTTATAACCTACTTCTTCTAAAACACGAACGAGATTTTGAACCCCAGCAGCATCTTTTACTGAAGCTCCACCAAATTTAAATACTTTCATTTTTTATATAGTGTCTAAATATTTTTTCATTTCTGGGCGATGCATCTGAACCGTTTGCCAGTCTTTCAAGACAGTAGCACCACTTTTATGATAAAAATTCACAGCAGGAAGATTCCAATCCAAAACATTCCATTCAATTCTTTCTACCCCTTCTTTGTAAGATTCTTTAATAAAAGCAGTATACAATTGAGTTCCAATCCCTTTCCCTTTATAGGACTCCGACACAATTAAATCTTCAAGATGAAATGTAGGACCCTTCCAAGTAGAAAACCGTTGGTAAAACAAAGCCATTCCAACAATCTTATTTTCTAGCTCAGCCACAAGACACTGGAACATAGGGTGGGTTCCAAAGCCGTATTTTTCAATATCTGAGACGGTTAAAATTACACTTTCTGGCTCTTTTTCAAAAAGTGCTAATTCTTTAATGAGATTGTGTATCGAGAAACTGTCTTTTATTGTTGCTTTTCTAATTAATGCTTTCATAAAATGCATTTAAGCTGCAAAAGTATAATAAGTATACGGTAGAACCTCAACTTCAAATAAATATCACAATATTTTTGATGGTGTTAAAATTTGTGCTGTTTTTGGAACCATTGAGACATGACTTCAAAAAATAATTTTGGGTTTTCAGCATGTAACCAGTGACCTGCTTTGGGAATGAGTGCCAGTTCTGCATTCGGAAAATGGTGCTTGATAATGGGATAATCGGTATCAAGTATATAATCCGATAATGCTCCCTTAATAAAAAGACAAGGTAAACTGGCTTGTTCGTTTGCTTGCAATCCTTCTCCAATTAGGTGACTAACATTTTTCAGCACCTCAATATTTACCCGAAGTCCCAAAGTTCCGGGAGTAACCCAATAGAGGTTTTTTAATAAAAACTGCCGTGTCCCAGGATCGTTTACATAAGAAGACAATGCATCATCGGCAGCTGATCGAGAAGTAATTTGATCAAAATTTAAATGTGCAAGTCCATTTAAAATTTGTTGATGATGGGGTTCATATTTTTTGGGTGCTATATCAGCAATAATACAAGCCCGAACCAAATCAGGATGGTTGCAAGCAAGATGCATAACGGTCTTCCCTCCCATGGAGTGACCCAAAGCCAAGATGTTTTTTAACTGATGCTCCTTACAATAGGCTGCAACATCTTCAGCCATTAAGGAATATGTGAAATCAGAACTCCAAAAACTTCTACCATGATTGCGTTGATCAATTAAATGCACTCGGAATCCTAAAGCGGCAAGTCCCCTTGCATGAGTCTTCCAGTTATCCCCCATTCCCAAAAAGCCGTGAAGAATTACAAGATCCACTCCCTTTTCTCCAATAATATTACTGTGAAGCAAACTCAATGGGAAAGTCGTTGTAGGTACATAGGAATTACATTTTCAAATCCCAAATAGAGACTTTCACAAATCAGCGCGTGACCAATAGAAACTTCCAAAAGGGATGGGATCATCTTAGAGAAATAAGCAACATTGTCAAGGCTTAAATCATGACCTGCGTTGATCCCTAGTCCTAATTCATTTGCTTTTTCTGATGCAACTAGGTAAGGTGCAATTGCTTTTTCACGGTTCCTTGCATAATCCGTGGCATAGGCCTCAGTATAAAGTTCTATCCGATCGGTACCGGTAGCAACTGCTCCTTCTATTTGATCTAGAATAGGGTCTATAAAAATTGAAGTTCTGATTCCTACAGATTTAAACTTTTTAATGATTTCTCTCAAAAAATCTTGGTTTTTTATCGTGTCCCAACCCGCATTTGATGTTATTGCATCCTCTGCATCTGGTACTAGTGTTACTTGAGTAGGCTTTACTTCCATAACCAGATCGACAAATTTAGGAATAGGATTTCCTTCGATATTAAATTCTGTGGTGAGAACCTCTGGCAAGGAACGTACATCTTCATAGCGTATATGTCTCTCGTCCGGGCGAGGATGAACGGTTATCCCTTGGGCCCCATAACGCTGCAAATCTTTTGTAACTTCTAAGAGATTGGGCATCGAACCTCCACGAGCGTTGCGAAGCGTTGCCACTTTGTTGATATTAACACTGAGTGCGGTCATTTTTTTTTTACAAAAGTATTGTCTTCTTATCGAACTAAAAAAAAAATCACTTTGTATGCATCTATTTAAACATGACCTAAAAAACCGATGTTATAACTAGTTTTGTACCTTTACAATAGAATTGAAGTCATGTATATAGCCATCTACAGCGCATTTTTTTCTCCTACCTCGATTGCCTATATCAAAACGGTGATCGATTACCTCAGTGCAAATCAGCATGATTTTATTCTTGTAGATCGGTTGAGAAAACATTTGGATGACAAAGGAGTAACTTATAAGTATTTTACAGACGACCAGGTAATTGAAGAAAAAGTGGATTTTCTTTTCTCAGTAGGAGGAGACGGTACTCTATTACGCTCAATTGCAGTAATTCGAGACACTAAAATTCCAATTTTAGGAATCAATGCAGGAAGATTAGGCTTTTTAACCTCCATCAAAAAAGATACTTTAAAAGAAGGGTTGGATTTATTTTTTAAAGGAAACTACAGCTTTATTGAACGCTCTTTACTTCAGGTTTCCACAAAAGAACCTACAGAAGCTCTAGAAGAATTTGGCTATGCTCTTAACGAAGTAAGCATCAATAGGAAAAATACCACCTCAATGTTAAGCATAGATGCCAAATTAGACAATCAATTTTTAACTACTTATTGGTCCGATGGTCTCATCATTGCGACTCCAACGGGCTCTACAGGATATTCCTTGAGTAGTGGCGGGCCGATCGTTTCTCCATCCTCAAAGTGTTTTGTAGTCAATCCTATTGCACCACATAATATCAATATGCGGCCACTAATTGTTCCCGATGATACTAGTTTTGAAATCTCGGTACAAGGGAGGGGCAAAACCCACTTACTTTCTTTAGATTCCAGAATCTTAACCCTAGAAAATGGAAATGATATCTATGTTAAAAAAGCCCAATTCAATGCGGTAACAGTACAATTGGATGGTACTTTCTTTTTCAATACGCTAAGAGAAAAACTTTTTTGGGGACATGATTCTCGAAACACACAATAAAACAAGGCTTTTTCGGTTTATAATAGACAATTAACTGTGGGGGTTCCTACAGGTCAAACTGATGCAAAAAAAAGAGTTTTTTCTTGTCTGCTTTTTCATTGCAACAATTGCCTCAGCTCAATTTCATGAAATCGGTGTTTTTCTTGGAGGGAGTAATTACATAGGTGATGTTGGAACGGATCGATATTGGGATCCTAATGAATTTGCTTATGGACTGGTTTACAAATGGAATGTTACCGAACGCTATTCCATTAGAGGTGGGATTACTCTTACTACAATAAAAGAAAACGAGTATAACAATAGTGATATCAATCGTTTTCGGAGATCTTATAAAATTGAAAATCCACTTCAGGAAATTACAGGAGGAATTGAAATCAATTTTAAAGAGTTTAATTTACACGATCCTGATCTCAGCTTTACCCCATATATCTTTTACGGTTTGAGCTATTTTAGGTTTGACCAATACTACCTTACGCCCAACGGTCCAATAGACCCACCAACCTATAATAACTATGGGAAAGATGAAAAAATTGCCCTCCCTGTAATCTTGGGGTTCAAGGTTAATCCAAATCCTTTTTTTGTATTGGGATTAGAAGTCGGGGTACGTTATGCTTTAACTGATAATTTGGACGGAAGCAATCCCGAAAATGAGTTTGCAGACAATCCCGCCTATAAATTCGGAAATATTGCGAATAATGATTGGTATATTTTTACTGGTTTAACAATTTCATTTACCTTTGGCGATCTTCCGTGTTATTGTAAGGAATAAATGAATCATCAACCAAAACATGTCGCGATTATAATGGATGGTAACGGTAGGTGGGCCAAAAAACAAGGTAAAAAACGTTTTATGGGACACAACCGTGGGGCAAAAACAGTTAAAGCCGTTGTTGAAGAAGCTGCACATCAAGGAATCGAAAATTTAACCCTTTTTGCTTTTTCTACAGAAAATTGGAATCGCCCGAAAGAGGAGGTAAACCTTTTAATGAAACTTTTAGTAAGCTCCCTCAGAAAAGAATTCAAACAACTGATAGACAATAATATACGATTATGTTCTGTGGGAAACCTGGAATCACTTCCCAGCCTAGTTAAACAAGAGTTATTGTTTGTTATAGAAAAAACAAAATCAAACAACGGGATGACACTAACTTTAGCCTTGAACTATGGAGGAAAAGAAGAAATTTTGGAAGCAGTTAAGGCAATAGCACGCAAAGTTAAAAATAGTATAATTTCACCTGAAAAAGTTGACGAATCCACCATAATTGAGCATCTTTACACCCGAAACCTACCACCTGTAGATTTGTTAATTAGAACCAGTGGTGAAGAGAGAATCAGTAATTTTCTTTTGTGGCATTTAGCCTATGCAGAGTTATATTTTACCAAAACTCTTTGGCCAGATTTCACTAAAGAAGATTTACAAAAGGCATTAATAAACTACGGTAAACGAGAAAGAAGATTTGGAAAAACGAGCGAACAACTCACTACGTAAGACCCTCTATAAACTTTGGATTATCGGGTTTATCCTTTTCACAGCAAACTTAACTATTGCGCAGACTAGTAGCTTTGTAAAAGGAAAGACCTATACCCTAGACTCTATAAGTGTTCGAGGGATCAAAACATTCAACGAACAAACCGTAATCTCCTACAGCGGACTTAGAAAAGGTCAAAAAATAAGTGTCCCCGGAGAGGAAATAAGTGCCTTAATTAACAAATTATGGGGATTAGACTTATTTAGTGATATCAACTTTTATGTTACCAAAGTCGAAAACGATAATATTTCTGTAGAAATTGAAATCGAAGAACTGCCCACCCTAACAGAAGTAAAAATGAACGGTCTCAAAAAAGGCAACATTGAAGGCCTGATCAGTGATACCGAACTTATTGCTGGAAAAAAACTTTCTGAAAGCTTTTTGACTAACACTAAAAATTACATTCAAAATAAATACCGTAAGGAAGGGTTTTTAGACACCAAAGTAGTTCTGAATACAATTAAAGATACCGTTGGAGCAAACTCATACAAGATGGTAGTCAATGTAGATAAAGGTCCTAGAATTAAAATTAAAACCATAAATTTTGAAGGTAATGAAGTCTTTAAGTCTTCCAAATTGCGATCAAAGCTCAAGAAAACTAAACAAAAAAATCCAGTACGCTTTTGGAAACGATCTAAATTCATTGACAAAGAATTTAAAGGGGATTTGAAAACCTTAGTGGATTTTTACAAAGAAGAAGGCTACAGAGACGCAAGAATAATTTCAGACACCCTCATTAGAAATGAAAACGATCAAAACTTTGTAAGACTTAATCTTCAAATTGAAGAAGGAAACAAATACTTCTTTGGTGATATTAATTTTATAGGAAATACTGTATATACCAATAATGGTTTACAACAGGTTTTAGGTTTAAAAAAAGGAGATGTATACAATGGTGTTTTATTGAAAAAAAGAATTGCTGATACCAGTAAACCTGATGGTAATGATATTACCAATTTATATCAAAATAATGGTTATTTATTTTCAAACATTAATGCGGTAGAAGTTAGTGCGGTAGAAGACACTATAAATTTTGAAATACGAATCACCGAAGGCAAGCTGGCCAATTTTAATAAAATTGTAGTAGAAGGTAATACAAAAACTAACGATCATGTTATCTATAGAGAGTTACGGACAAAACCCGGAGAACTGTACAGTAAAGACAAACTCGTAAGAACGGTTCGGGAAGTAGGCCAATTAGGCTTTTTTGATGCGGAGCAAATCAATCCAGAAATTGAAAATGTAGATCCTAATTCCGGTACTGTTGATGTTCGTTTCAACTTAGTAGAGTCCGGGGCTAGCCAAATTGAACTTCAAGGAGGGTATGGACAAGGTGGATTTATAGGAACGCTAGGGCTTTCTTTCAATAACTTTTCCATGAGAAATATCTTTGATAAGACAAAGTACAAACCCCTACCCATGGGAGATGGTCAAACATTAGCTTTACGTTTACAAGCCAGTCAATTCTATAGCACATATAGTTTTAGCTTTTCTGAACCTTGGCTAGGAGGAGAACAACCTGTTCAATTTTCAACCTCTCTGCAACATACCATTCAGTATCGATACGATTTTTTTACAGGTCTGGCTGATCGAAATCAATCTTTCCAAATTAGTGGAATTACTTTAGGTTTGGCCAAAAGATTGAGAATTCCTGACGATTTTTTTCAGCTATCCCAATCGATTTCCTATCAATACTACAATCTAAACAACTATTATACAGGACTGTTCACCTTTGGTGATGGCGAATCCAATAACCTTGCTTACACCGTAAACCTTACACGAAACAACACCCGTATCAACCCCATTTTTCCAACGGGAGGTTCTACTTTTAGCATAAATGCAAAATTTACTCCCCCTTACTCTCTTATATCGGGTAGGGATTATTCAAATCTGGGGGCGTTAGCGGAGTTTCAAGACGATGAGGGGAATCCTAAAAATGATTTAATTGATCAAGAAAAGTTTAGATGGCTTGAGTTTTACAAAGTCAAATTTAATGGAACTTGGTACACTCCTATTTATGAAAAGCTTACTTTAAAAACTCAAGCAGACTTTGGATTCATTGGAGCGTATAATAAATCTAGAGGCAATATCCCTTTTGAGCGGTTTTTTCTAGGTGGAGACGGGATGGTAAGTTATGCCTTGGATGGAAGAGAAACAATTGCCTTACGCGGATACCCCAATCAATCACTATCTAGTAACGACGGTTCTTTGATCTACAACAAGTTTTCGTTAGAATTGCGCTACCCTATTACACTGAAACCCAGTGCTTCCATCTACGCATTAACATTTTTAGAGGCAGGAAATGGGTATAATAGTTTTAGAGAATTTAATCCATTTAATTCCAAAAGGTCTGCTGGAGCAGGGGTGCGAATCTTTATGCCTGCTTTTGGTCTTCTAGGAATTGATTTTGCCTACGGATTTGACAACGTAAATTCAAATCTTACGACCCCCAACGGGTGGGAGACCCACTTTGTAATCGGACAACGTTTCTAAATTTATTTAAACCTTGTAAAACATCTCTTAACCCCATAATATCTTAAAGAACTTAGCGTTATTATGTAATGAAGAATAGCCTACCTAAACTAGTTTTGTTTGTGTTTGTATTTTGCTTTAGCCTCTCACTTCAGGCGCAAAGAGGAACTCGCGTAGGTTATATCGATATGAATATCATCTTAGAAAGTGTAGAAGAATACACAAAAGCAAGTCAACTATTAGACAACAATATTGAAAAGTGGAAGAAAGAAATTGAATTGAAGAAAATTCAATTAAAACAATATCAAGATCAACTCAATGCAGAACGGATCCTTCTAACCCCAGAGTTAATAAAAGACCGAGAATTAGAAATACAGGACTTTGCTTCGGAGATTGTAAACTTGCAAGAAAAACGATTTGGTCCAAAAGGAGATATGATTATCCAAAGATCAAAATTGATACAACCAGTACAAGACCAGGTCTTAACAGTAGTAAAACAAATTGCTGAAGAAAAAAAATATGATTTTATTTTTGATCGATCTTCGAGCGTAACCATGCTATATTCCGCAAAAATTTACGATATTAGCGACCTAGTTATAAAAAGAATAAACAGACAACAACGCATTCAGAATAGAAAGAACCAGATTGAAAAATTAAAATCTAAAACCAGTTCATTAAATAATTAACTCCCTTAACACTTATGAAACATTTCACTACCCTTATCGTTAGTTTTTTACTATTGGTTGCTCCTCTTAGCCTTGAGGCACAAACTAAAGTAGCCCATATTAACACGCAACAACTAATTAGCGAGATGCCGGAAGTCATTGCTGCACAAAACGAATTGAAAAAATTAGAAGAACAATATGCAAAAGAACTTGAGACTTCTGCTAAAGAATTTCAAACAAAAGCACAGAGTTATCAAGGAGATGCTCAAAACCAAACTGATTTAATTAATCAGCAGCGGCAAGTTGAACTTCAAGAAATGCAACAACGCATCCAAGAATTTAGAGAAACTGCTGCTCAAGAGCTTCAGAAACGCTCCGCAGAGATGATGCGCCCTTTATATGAAAAGGCACGTGCTTCCATCGAGAAAGTAGCTGCAGCCCAAGGATATCAATACGTATTAGATTCAAGTCCGGGAGGAAGTGTCATTATGGCTTCTGGAAAAGATTTAATGGCAGATGTAAAATCCGACTTAGGATTCTAAAAAAATAGAAAAACAAAAAAAGCCACCTTTTGGTGGCTTTTTTTATTCCTTAAACCAAGAGGCGTAAGTAATATAATTTTGAGCAATTCTATCGATTTCATTTTTTTGTAAATCAGGATCTACATCTTTTATTTTTCTTGCTGGAACTCCAGCATATACTGATCCAGGTGGCACTATGGTGTTTTGGGTTAACACCGCACCCGCTGCAATAATACTGTTTTTTCCAATTACACAGTGATCCATAATGATACTCCCCATTCCTACCAATACATTATCTTCTAAAGTACAACCGTGAACAATCGCATTGTGACCTATTGAAACACTATTGCCAATTTGAGTAGAGGCCGTCTCAAAAGTTGCATGAATTACGACTCCATCTTGAATATTGACAGCATTACCTATCCGAATAGAATTAACATCCCCTCGGATTATGGCTTGAAACCATACAGAAACTTGATCTCCCATAATGACATCTCCGATCACGGTTGCATTTTCAGCAAAGAAACAATCGGCACCATAAGATGGAGTAAAACCACGAACTGTTTTTATAAGCATGGGATTTTTTTCTAGCAAATTACAAAAAGATTTTGGTCAAAATTGCCTTTCTAAGCCACCTTTATTCCAACAGCAATGATTATTTTTGAATAAAAATTAACCTTGCTGCTATGACTCAATATCAAATAAAAGCAACCGCCGAAAAAGGAACAATTAAAGCTATTTTCCATTTAAATAAAGCTATTGGTCCCAAAAAAATCTTAAACTATAAAAATATAGATGAAGCTAAAGGCGCTCCTCTAATACAGCAATTGTTTTACTTACCTTTTGTAAAATCAGTTACTCTAAAGGAAAAACAGTTGGAGGTTGAACGGTTTGATATCCTCGAATGGGAAGATGTGATTGAAGAAGTTCGAGTTCAATTGGAAAATTATCTTAATGAAGGCGGAGTAATTATTGAAGAGCTCCGAAACGATAAAGTCCCGGTGAGTGTTTATGCGGAAAGTACCCCTAACCCCGCAGTGATGAAATTTGTCGCTAACAAACCTCTGGTTTCTGAAAGCATTGAATTTAAAAATATTGATGAGGCTAAAACCTCTCCCCTAGCTCAAGAACTTTTTCATTTTGCCTTTGTAAAGGAAGTGTTTATTAGTTCCAATTATGTCTCTATTACAAAATTTGAAGTCAATACTTGGGATGAGGTGGTGATGGAAGTTCGGGAATTTATTCGTGGTTTTATCGAGTCTGGCAAGCTCATTCTAAAAGAAAATCCAGCAATTCAAACTTCAACAACAACCGGCTCAGAAACCGAAAATCTTGATCCGTTAGAGGCGCAAATCGTTTCCATTTTAGATGAATACATAAAACCTGCCGTAGCCTCTGATGGAGGTAATATTCAATTTGACTCCTACGATGCTTCAAATAAATCCGTCCAAGTAATCCTTCAGGGTGCTTGTAGTGGTTGTCCATCATCAACATTTACTCTTAAAAATGGGATCGAAAATATGCTAAAAGAAATGATGCCAGGGAAAGTAGAAAATGTAGTTGCCTTAAACGGGTAATCTATTTTTTAGGAGCTGTAGTCTGAAAATCCTTAAGATAATAGGGTTCAAATTGTGATAGTGCCTCAAAATTACCTTCTGTATATTTTTTCCATGCCAATTGAATCATGTCTGCAGCTGAAGGATAGAGAACTTCTTTAGTAAAGTGTGCATTGATTTTAGGAGTTAAGCTTTTAAATTTCTCTGCCCCATTTCCAATGATCAAACAGGAAGCATCTGCTAGTTGATTTAAAAAACTCTCTGAATTCAAAACCAGAGCTGTTGTTTTGGTTACCCAGTTTTGTTTTTTGTCAAATACAGCAGTGTAAACCTCCATTCTTCTTGCATCTAACATTGGGATGATGTAATCCAAGGGTGTTGTTTGGAAATGAGGATAGGCTAAAATTTGTAACGTATTGATGGCTATAAGGGGTATTCCCAAAGCAAAACATAGTCCTTTTGCAGCAGCAACCCCAATTCTTAAGCCCGTATAAGAACCAGGACCTTTACTGATGGCTACTGCATCTAACTCTGAGAGAGCAATCCCAGCTTCCTTTATGAGTTCATCAATAAAAAGATGTAGTTTTTCGCTATGGCTATAATTTTCAGTCAATAAAGCATTTTGTACAACACAACTGCCATTAAGAGACAGAGCAACAGAGCACTGTTGTGTAGATGTTTCTAGATGTAGAATATATCCCATATTGCAACTTATAAAATTCCTCTCGAACTGTCATCATTTGCTTAAACAACTAATCCATTGTTAACTTGAGAAAATGAATTACAAAAATAAGCTATGGGAAGGGTTCAAATAAAAAAAAAATCTACTTTAAATGGTTATGGTCAAACCAAAGTAAAATTCTAAAATTTTTAATTTAAAGATATAATCATACTTTGCTCTAACGTTATCTGAAGCAGCTATTTGGTAGCGTTGTTTAGCTTGAATATAATCATAAGAATTCATGACCCCTGCTTCAAAACGTTGCTCTGCAATAAGATAGGCTTCTTCTCTTGC
>JALRDC010000112.1 GCA_023262245.1 Flavobacteriaceae bacterium | reverse complement strand
ATTTTTTATCCCCCAGGATGGAGTCATACAGGGAAACATAAAACAGCAAAAAGAATTAGAGCAGCCTACTTGGCTTCAAAATAAAAAAAGCCCTGCCGTAAAGCAGGACTTTTTCTAAGGTTTTGAGTGAGTAAAGCTGCTGGCTTCACCTCCTCATAAAGTAAAAGTTTTCAAATTAAAGACTTAATACTCCATTTTCAGAACCGGCATAATCATTAAAGAGATAGGCATCTGCTTGTTCGTCATTAAAATATTTGTCCCATCTGCAACGTATTTGAATTCATACTGTTTTCCTTTTTCAAGGTTGATGTTTCCTTTAAATTTCCCATTTTTTAATTTTTTTAATTGGGTAGATTGAAGGTCCCAATTATTAAAATCTCCCACTACAGAAAGGGTTTCTGCTTCAGAAGGAACTTCAAAAGTGATTTTACAAACGGGTTTTGTTTTGAGATAGTTTTTGCTAATAGCCATGATAAAATTGATTTAAATTAAAATTTTAATTGATTAATAATGAGTGAAAGTTTGCATCTAGGACGATGGTTTGCTCTTTCTTGTTATACTGCAATTCTGTTAAGCTAACCTTTTCGGTATCTACAGTTATTTTGCTCAGTTTAAAGGGCAGTCCTATAAACTTTAATTTTACTTTTTTATAGCGCGGTTCATAATGTCCTTCTCTAAATTGATCGATGAGCAGTGCTTTGTTTTTTCCGTAAAGTTTGAGTTTTTTAATGAGGTATTTTCCTCTTTTGTAATCGTACCCATCATGGGCGTCTTCATAAATTAAAGAGCGCTCTCTTCCTTCTTTAAAATACACCTCCAAATGTAAGGTGTCTATTTCTTTTTCATCTACATACTGTTGAACGGGATACTTTGGGATAATTGCTCCTTCTTTAACAAATAAAGGCAGGATATCCATTGCGGCTGCTACCCAAATTTCTTTTCCCCCCTCAACCACTTCATTTGTCCAGTAATTGTACCACTTCCCTTTGGGAATATACATTCTTCTTCCCAGTGCATTGGGTTCTTGAATGGGACAAACTAATAATTGATCGCCAAAAACGAATTCATCTGATCGGTAATGGGTTTGAGCGTCCTCTTGGTCAAAATACACCAAAGGTTTGATCATAGGATCCCCATAGGTTACATAGTTGTAATACATGGTATAGATATAAGGGAGAAGTTGGTAACGTAATTCAACAAATTTTCTGGTAATAGATAAGACCTGTTCATCAAAAGACCAAGGCTCTTGGTCGCCGTGATGTCCTGAAGAGTGAACGCGGGTAAAAGGATGGAAAACGCCCAGCTGTACCCATCTTGTAAACAGTTCGCCGCTGGGGTGTTCTGCAAATCCACCTATATCTGTCCCCACAAAGCCCATGCCGCTGAGGGACATTCTTTGCACTTGAATATTAGCAAGCCAGAGGTGCTCCCAGGTGGCTATATTGTCTCCTGTCCAAGAGGAAGTATACCTTTGTCCTCCTGAATAGGTAGCCCTGGTAATGACAAAGGGGCGTTTGGACGAGCCGTTTCTTTTGACTCCATGATAAGTCGCCCTGGCCATTTGCATTCCGTAAATATTATGTGCTTTGCGATGACTACAAAAATTTCCGTCGTAGTTGTGACGTACATCTTTCGGGAAGGTTTTCCCTGGCACTTCCATCACCGCCGGCTCATTCATATCATTCCACACACCATGTACGCCATCTTCAAGCATTAGCCCTTTATAAAGGCCCGCCCACCATTCCCTTACTTTGGGATTGGTAAAATCCGGGAAGTAACATTCCCCTGGCCATACTTTGCCTTTGATATAGGCACCGTCAGCGCGCTTACAGAAAAAATCCTGCTCCAGCCCTTCTTTGAATACCTCGTAGTCTTTGTCTATTTTGATACCAGGGTCTATAATCACCACTGTTTTAAACCCTTCTTTTTCAAAATCTGAGATCATCTTTTTCGGGTTGGGAAAACGTGTTTTGTCCCAAGTAAAACAACGGAACTCATCCATATAATCGATGTCCAAATAAACCGCATCGCAGGGGAAGGATAAGTCTCTAAATTTAGAAGTTAACTCTCTAACATTGGCTTCGGGGTAATAACTCCATTTACTTTGATGGTAGCCCATAGCCCACATGGGTGGCAATTCAGGCTTTCCTGTTAGGTCGGTGTAAGCTTTGACCACATTTGACATTTCAGGACCGTAAAAAAAGTAATAGTTCATTTCTCCCCCATCGGCCCAAAAGCTCATTACATTTCGGCGCTCATAGCAAAAATCAAAATGCGTTTTAAAAGTGTTGTCAAAGAAAATACCGTACGCCTTTTTATCCGAGAGGCCAATATAAAAAGGAACTGTTTTATAGACCTCGTCCATGTCTTTTGCATAAGCATACTGATCCGTATTCCAGTTTGAGATGCGCTTTCCCTTGAGGTTAAAGTTGGTGGGTTTGTCCCCTAAACCATAAAAATTATCGCTGTCGTGAGACTGTTTGCTCATCTTGACAAAGTTACCCCCCTCTTCAAGGTTTTCCTCCCAGTGAAATCCCAATTCATCCTCCAGAATGACATTGCCTTGGAGGTCGTAGAGTCCAATTCTTAAATCTTCTTTTGCAACTTTACAATGGACTTGTTCTGTGAGAATAATAAATTCGTTTTCCTCCTCTCTCAAGTCCAATTGGCTGTAGCCGTGTTCTTGTTTTTGATCGATTGCATATGAAAAATCTTTTTCGAAGTAGCCTTCAGGGGCGTAGCGAAAGCGCAATAAAGAATCTCTCAAAACATGAATTTGCAACAAAACTCCATTTTGGGATTCAAATTCAATGAGGTTTGCTTTTTTTGTATGGGTTTTATAGGCCTTAGGAAATAGGTTGCCTTTGTATTCTAAATTAGTATTTGTTATCATTTAAACAAATTTGGTGTAGTGGGTGCAAATAAAAGGAAGTAAAATTTTTTAGTAAAAGAAAACTTATAAAATTTTATATACTTGTGTACTCAATGGTGGAATTCGCAAAATTACTGACTGATTTTTACCATGTGAATAATTTTCACTTATTAAATATTCATTATTGATTTTAAAATCAGATCCCCCGTATTTTGAAGCATCAGAATTAAATACTAAAGAGAGGCTGTTACCCTCTGGCACTCCTATTTGATAGGCTTGGTGTGGAGTAGGTGTAAAATTACACAGGATAACAAAACGGTCTTTTTTTGACTTTCCTTTTCTTATATAAGAAAGAATGGAGTTTTCAGAATCATCATAGGACAACCATTCAAAGCCTTCACTAGAAAATTGAAGCTGGTGTAAGGCTTTCGCAGATTTGTAAAGTTTATTTAAGTCTTTGACTAATTCTTGAATGCCCTTGTGGTAACTGTACTGGGTTAAATGCCAGTCTAGACTTTTTTCAAAATTCCATTCGTCGTGTTGCCCAAAATCTCCCCCCATAAAATTGAGTTTGGCTCCTGGATGGGTAAACATATAGGTATAAAGTGTTCTTAAATTGGCGAAGCGTTGCCATTCATCTCCTGGCATTCTTCCTAATATTGACTTTTTCCCATAGACTACCTCATCGTGAGAAAGGGGCAGCATAAAGTTTTCAGTAAAGGCATAGGTGAGTGAAAAAGAAATTTCATTGTGGTGGTATTTTCTGTAAACGGAGTCTTTTTTCATGTATGTTAGCGTATCGTGCATCCAACCCATCATCCATTTCATACCAAAGCCAAGGCCGCCTATATCTGTGGGTCTACTGACCATGGGGAAAGCTGTAGATTCTTCTGCGATGGTTTGAATCCCTTCAAAGCGAGAATACAGTTCCAAATTCATATCCTTTAAAAAACCTTGCGCTGCCAAATTTTCTCTCCCACCAAATTCATTGGGCTCCCATTCTCCTTCTTCTCTTGAGTAATCCAAATAAAGCATAGAAGCAACGGCGTCTACACGAAGACCGTCAATATGATATTCTTGCATCCAAAATACGGCATTCGAAATTAAAAAAGCACGCACTTCAGGGCGTTCGTAGTTAAAAATCAAACTTTTCCAATCTTTATGGTAGCCTTTTCTAGGGTCTGGATGTTCATACAAATGAGACCCGTCAAAGTTTCCTAAACCATGATCATCACTGGGAAAGTGCGAAGGGACCCAGTCTAGTAGTACTGCAATACCTTCTTTGTGAAAAGCTTCAATAAGTCCTTTAAATGCTGTCGGGTTTCCAAAACGGGATGAGGGAGCAAAATATCCTGTTAGCTGATACCCCCATGAAGGATCATAGGGGTATTCCATGATGGGCATAAATTCCACATGGGTATAGCCCATTTCTTTTACATAACTCACCAACTCTTTAGCGAGCTCTTCGTAAGTTAAGGAAGTTCCGTCCGGTTTTTTTTTCCAAGAACTCAGATGGACTTCATAAACGGAAAAGGCCTGGTCAAGCTGGTTTGTTTTTTTTCGTTTTGTAAGCCACGTTTTGTCTTTCCATATATAGGCTTCCTCCCAAACTATAGAAGCTGTTTTTGGAGGCTGCTCACAAAACCGAGCAAAAGGGTCTGCTTTTTCGGTTACCTCTCCATTGTGGTGAGAATGGATTTTGTATTTGTAGAGGTTTCCGTGCCCTACTCCTGGAAGAAATCCCTCCCAGATACCTGAGCCGTCCCAGCGGACATTCAAAGCATGGTCTGATTCAAGCCAATAATTAAAATCTCCTATCACTGAGACTTTTTTTGCCGAAGGGGCCCATACGGCAAAATAAGTGCCTTGAACCCCATTTAAGGTCATGGGATGAGCTCCCAATAAGTCAAAAAGATTATAATGTTTCCCCGCTTTGAATAAGGAAATATCAAAATCGGTAAAAAGGGAGTGAGCTATTGTTCGTTGTTCCATACTATTGTGGTTCGCTAATAATACTTAAAATCCCCTTTAAAGGGATAAGGGCCCATCGGGGTCTTGAGTTCAATTCATAACCCAACTCATAAACGGCTTTTTCGAGCATGGTGTATTTTAATAAAAATTCCACTTCTTTGAGATAGCCAATATTCAGATTGTTTTTTTGAACAAAATTGATATAGTCACTTAAAAAGACACCGACTATGTATTTATATAATTTATCACCAAACTGCATCGCCTGCTCTTTTTCAATTTGGTATTTCTGAGGATTATTTAAAATGACTGAATAGATCGCATAGTGAAAGGAGCGCAGAATTCCTGCTACATCTTTAATGGGGGGTTGCTTTACTTTTCTATCTCGAATCGTACTTTCTGGTTCCCCTTCAAAATCAAGTATATAAAAGTCTCCCTCTTTGACTAAGACTTGACCCAAATGAAAATCACCGTGTATTCGTATCCGCTCACTTTTTAATTTGGTCCAATTGAAATCCAAAAAGCGTCGTCGTATTTCTTTCTTTTTGGACAGAAATACTTGCGCCATTTCCATGGATTCTCCATTGAGCTTGTGTAAGTTGTTTTCAATTGTATTCAAGCGATTTTGAAACTGGTAGATGAGCCTGTTTTTAAGCCATACTTCATAATCGCCATTAAAGTTTTGGGGTACAAAAGCAGTGTCTCTAGTGTCAGAACCCAGGGCAATATGCATTTCTGCTGTGCGTTGGGCAAGCCGTTCTATTTTAGAAAAAAAATCTTTCCCTGTCCATTTCAAAAGGGAATCAGGTAAGTTGACGCGTTTAATTTTTTTATATAATACAACGTCTTCGATGCTTTCAAAATCAATTTTATTTTGATGAATAGCTGAAAAAACACCATCAATTTCTTTTAAAAAAGAATTCCATGCATCGCCCTCACTCACTATAAAATCTTGCATTAAGCCCAGGGTGATGGTATCGTCTTCTTCTCCTACATTTAAATTAATACTCCCCGCGTATTTAGGGGTATTGGGATATTCAGCCACTTCTGTTAAAAATCGGCTAATTTCATAATCTGGATTGGTGCTGATGTAAATTCTTCTGAAGATTTTAAGAATATATTTATTGTTGTAAACAATAGAAGTATTGCTTTGCTCCGCCCCGAGAAATTTTGAGGATTCATAAGGTTCAGGACTGATTTTTGAGGAGCGGTGAAAATTTAAATCGGCATAACCTGATGATTTTTCCATCAGGTTTTCAAACAGCAGTTTTCTGTATTCTTCTATATGAAGTGCATCTACCAAAAAACCATCCAATCCATTAAAGCTCGCTGGTGCAATGAGCGTTTTGGTGTCCAATTCTTCCCCCGCCATAAAAGCAATGGGAAGAAAGAAGTTTTGAAAAAAAGACTCTTTAAAATGTACTTCTATTAAAATTCCAAAATAATGGTTGTTTTCAGAGTGCATTTTAAAACACGCATTGATTTCTATGTATTTGAGGCTACTCGATTTCCCAGAGTACCAACGCTTTTCTGGCAGATATTGCTCCAAAATTTCGTTGGTAAAGGCGTTTAAAAATTCTTCATTTTCAAAGGCGTCCTCCCATTTACAAGAAAATTCAAAGGGTCTTTTTTGAAAGTCTTTTTTAAGCTTGTCTTGCATCAGATTGAAAGTTTGAACAAATGAAAAGGTAATGAGGGATGTATTTTAACATAATTCCAATCAGGTCCCCATTGATATTGATTTCCTGTTATGACGTCCGTTACAGTAAAGTTAGCTTGCGGATTCAATCCTATTTGTGAAAGGGGAATTTTTACACTGCCCTCTTGGG